>DRQE01000178.1 GCA_011371515.1 Deltaproteobacteria bacterium | reverse complement strand
GTTGCAACCTGATTTGTCTGGGCAGACTGCCTGTCAGCTCCTTTCACTATCTGAGAGCTCGATGCAGCAAGCTCATGAGAAGCAGAGGCTATATTCTCACTGGTAGACCTTATCTTGCTTATCATATGTTTGAGGTTGTCCTTCATCCTGTTCAGGGCATCACGCAGTGTGCCTATCTCGTCGTTGCTGGTAACAGTAAGGGGTGGCACATTAAGATGCCCCCTTGCTATGGCAAGTGCCATCTCTGTAGCCTCGGTAACAGGTCTTGCTATAAAACGCACAGCTATTACATAGCCAGCTATAACCATAACTATGCCCACCAAGAGTAGAGCAACCTCCATGAGTACAAGCCGCTTCACCTTTGCTCGTGCCACTTCCTCAAAAAGGGCTACTGCATTGTTCATCTCAACCATAAGGGGCATATTGTTCGCCATGATATAAGCCCTGCGCTCATTTATCTTGCTCGTCTGGACTATAAAGTCTTCAAGGTTCTTCTTGAGCACCTTCCAGTCATTCCCCAGCTCTTTCACCAGTCCTCTTACAGCGGCAATCCTTACAGGCTCTATTCCCATTGAGGGGGCTCCATCGATAAGCCCAGAAAGTATAGCATCGAACTTCTTCATTGTATCGAGTAACTGCTCTTTCTCTATAAGCCCCTTGTCGAACATTAGAGACTTCTTTGCAATCTCCTGAAGCAATACGCCGAGTCTTCCCACCTGATATATCAATTTTCTTGACACACCTTCTTCGACCATCACAGATGCAATCTTATCCGTCTTCTCTATCATCTTGGCGTTGTCTGCTATTATAGTGTTGTAAAGTTCTTCCCTTTTTTCAGTATATTCCGCAGCTTCTATTATGTTAGACTTGAATTTCTTCCACATATCCCTTACTTTCTCAAGTTGAGCCACTATCTCAGCATCTTCCGCAATTGGTATGCCTTCTTTGGAATCACCATCTATAAGGGCAACGAGACTCTTGTCGAAAAGCTCTACTGTTTTCACGAGCTCTTCCTTCTTCGTGGTACCACTGAAGATTGACATTGCCTCCTTCGTCATCTTCTGTGTGAGCATTCGCTGTTTGCCAGCCATGTTCATAACACGGCTATCGCTTTCCTGCTTGTTTATGCTCCAGAGGGTTAATAGTATGTACAGCACCATAAGGCCAAGAAAACTGCCTATAATTATACCGAGCTTCAGTTTTATACTTAAGGCACCTTTCATTTTATATCACCTTCCTTTCTGAGATTTCTTTCGCGGTTTACCAACCCTATCCAGTAAAGCCAACTTAATTTTTTTAAAGACCTGTATAAAGTATCGGCAGACGGCTGGAAAACTTTCCAGCTATCTACTTATTTTTTCTATTTTTTTTTTTTCAACCGCCATAGCCCTTCTGAAGGATGTGATTTTTTTGAGCTCCCCTTACCTTCCATCGGCTGACAGCCCACTAACCGTGGCAACAGTGTATGAACCGCCCTATTAACACTACCCTTCCCAAGGTTCTATCGGTAAGAGAGCCACTTGGGATAATCGTATGCAATGTTCCTTTGATGTTGCCTTTTTCACTTATCTTAAAAGCCTTTTCCTACAAGTATCGCCGTTTATTTAAGAAGGTTGAGCAAGATTACCGTGGGAAGTTATACTTGACCTAAAGGATAAATTTTTATATGATTGAAATTGATATTTAATCTAAGTCTGCGACATGTTTATGGTTGAAAGAATCGGCGAATTACTACTCAAGGAGAAGCTCATAACACCGGAACAGCTTCAGCGGGCGATAGAAGAGCAGAAGCGCAGTGGTGGAAGGCTGGGGTATAATCTTACCAAACTTGGCTATATATCCGAACAGGAACTCACCCATTTTCTGAGCAAACAATACGGTATTCCCACCATAGACCTTTCCAGCGAAGATATAGACCCTGAGGTTATAAAACTAATACCAGAGGATGTGGCAAAGAAATACCTCGCTCTTCCTATAAAGAGGACGGGTTCAACCCTCGTGGTTGCAATGGCAGACCCTTCTAACATATTTGCAATAGACGACATAAAGTTCCTTACAGGCTACAACATAGAGACCGTTGTTGCCAGTGAGGGTGCCATAAAGAGCGCTATAGAGAAGGCATACGAGAAGGCAGAGCTGGAAATGGAGATGGAGGATGTCATCGCAGAGTTCGACGAAGAGGACATGGAGGTTGTTCAGGAAGAAGAAGAGGTAGACATAGGAGACCTCAAAAAGGCCGTAGAAGATGCGCCTGTCGTTAAACTCGTCAACTTCATACTCACCGATGCCATAAAGAAGAAGGCGAGTGATATACACATAGAGCCCTATGAGAAAGCCTTCAGAGTGCGCTACAGGATAGACGGTGTGCTGCAGGAAGTCATGCGTCCACCGATGAAGCTCAAAAATGCCATCGTCTCAAGGATAAAGATAATGAGCAGTCTCGACATAGCCGAAAGAAGGCTTCCACAGGACGGCAGAATAAAACTCAAGCTCAGCAAAAACAGAGAGATGGACTTCCGCGTGAGCGTGCTACCCACACTGTTTGGCGAGAAGGTGGTCCTGAGGCTTCTGGACAAGAGCAATCTTCAGCTCGATATGACAAAGCTGGGCTTTGAGGAGAAAGCCCTAAAGGACTTCAAAGACGCCATCCATAAACCGTGGGGTATGGTGCTCGTTACAGGACCCACTGGAAGTGGTAAGACCACCACCCTGTATTCTGCGCTCTCCGAGCTCAACGAGGTGGGCACAAACATATCCACTGCCGAAGACCCGGTGGAGTTCAACTTCATGGGAATAAATCAGGTTCAGATAAAAGAAGAAATAGGGCTTACCTTTGCAAGTGCGCTTCGTAGCTTCTTAAGGCAGGACCCCGACATAATAATGGTTGGAGAGATAAGAGACTACGAGACAGCCGAGATAGCCATAAAGGCAGCCCTTACAGGACACCTTGTGCTCTCTACCCTCCATACCAACGATGCACCATCCACGGTGAACAGGCTGCTTAACATGGGCGTGGAGCCATTTCTCGTTGCCTCTGCCTGCAACCTGATACTTGCCCAAAGGCTTGCAAGAAAGATATGCTCGAAGTGTAAGGTAGAGGCAAATGTTACAGAGAAGGCTCTGCTCGATATAGGTGTACCACCTGAAGAGGCAAAGACCATGAAGTGTTACAAGGGCAAAGGCTGTTCAGAGTGCAACGGCACGGGATACAAAGGCAGAATAGCACTCTACGAGGTCATGCCCTTTACCGAGGCTATAAAGGAGCTCGTTCTGAACGGTGCATCGGCAGCAGAAATAAAGCGGCAGGCTATAAAGGATGGCATGAAGACCCTCAGAATGAGTGGTATAACCAAGATAAAAGAGGGTATTACCACAATAGAAGAGGTCCTGAGGGTTACCATGCAGGATTGACCTTGCAGGATTAAACGATAGAGGAGACACTGTACTATGAGCGAAGAAGCTGTGAGACCACAGAAAAAATACGACATGCGCTCCCTTCTCAAACTCCTCATAGATAAAGAGGGTTCAGACCTTCATCTTGCCGCAGGCTCCCCCCCAAGGATGAGGGTATATGGAAAACTTGCCCCTATAGATGGCCCGCCACTTACAGGAATAGACACTAAACAGCTATGCTACTCGGTGCTAACCGAGGCACAGCGACACAAGTTCGAAGAAGAAAACGAGCTCGACTTCTCCTTCGGCATAAAGGGGTTGAGCAGATTCCGTGCCAACATATTCATGCAGCGCGGCACCGTGGCAGGGGTCTTCAGGGTAATACCCTATACTATAAAGAGCTTTTCAGAGCTGGGGCTACCACCCGTTGTGGAGGAGCTGGCGAAAAGACCAAGAGGGCTTGTGCTTGTTACGGGACCAACGGGAAGTGGTAAGTCCACAACCCTTGCAGCAATAATAGACAAGATAAACAGGGAAAGGCAGGAACACATAGTAACCATAGAGGACCCAATAGAGTACCTCCACACCTCAAAGCTGGCTCTCGTAAACCAGAGAGAGGTTGGAGCCGATACACACAACTTCAAAAAGGCAATAAAGAGCGTGCTAAGGCAGGACCCCGATGTGGTGCTACTCGGTGAGCTCAGGGATATGGAGACAATAGAGACAGCCCTTACCATAGCAGAGACAGGCCACCTCTGCCTTGCAACCCTTCACACGAACTCCTGCGTGCAGACCATAAACAGGATTGTAGATGTATTTCCCTCACACCAGCAACCACAGGTAAGGGCACAGCTGTCCTTTGTGCTTGAAGGGGTAATATCACAGCTACTCCTACCCAAAGCAGATGGCAAGGGCAGGGTGCTGGCACTCGAGATAATGGTGCCCAATGCTGCCATAAGAAACCTCATAAGAGAGGACAAGATACATCAGATATATTCACAGATGCAGGTTGGCCAGTCCAAGTTTGGCATGCAGACCATGAACCAGAGCCTCATGACCCTCTGCTCAAGAAAACTTATTACCATTGAGGAGGCATTCGGCAGAAGCCCTGAACCCGATGAACTGAAGCAGATGCTCGTAAACGCAGGGCTTATAAATCCAAGATTTTCACCTTAATTGATTAAACTCAAACAGGCAGCGCTATGCCAAAGTTCGAATACACAGGAAAGACCGCCAGTGGTCAGATTACGAAGGGTGAAATAGAGGCACCCAATCTGAACCAAGCAACCCTAATGCTCCGCCGCCAGCAGATCAATCCCACATCTATAACAGAAAAGAAAGGAGGAGGGCTTTCTTTCCTTCAGAAAGACCTTGAGATAAAGATTCCCGGCATGGGTGGTATAAAGACGAAGGAGCTGGTGGTATTCACGAGGCAGTTTGCAACCATGATAGACGCCGGACTTCCACTGGTTCAGTGTCTCGACATACTTGCAAGTCAGCAACAGAACAAGGAGTTCAAAAAGGTCCTTCTCGATGTGAAAAATAGCGTGGAAGAGGGCTCTACCCTTGCAGATGCCCTCAGAAAGCATCCAAAGGTATTCGATGACCTCTTTGTAAACCTCGTTGCCGCTGGTGAGGTGGGCGGTATACTCGATACCATACTGAACAGACTTTCTGCCTTCATGGAGAAGGCAGAGAAGCTCAAGGGCAAGATAAAGGGTGCCCTGACCTATCCAATAGTGGTCATAATAATAGCAATACTGGTTGTGGCAGGGCTTCTCATATGGGTGGTACCCATATTTGAGGACATGTTTGCAAGTTTCGGAAGCGCCCTGCCCGGTCCAACCCAGATGGTGGTAAACATGAGCAACTTCCTGCGCTCCTCATGGTACATCATCTTTGGCGGGCTTGCGGCAATCATAGTGGGGCTCATGCAATTCTACAAGACCAAAAAAGGCAGAAGGATTATGGACGGGCTCTTTCTAAAGATGCCCGTTCTTGGAGACCTTCTGAGAAAGACCGCTGTTGCAAGGTTTACCAGAACCCTCGGGACCATGCTCTCAAGCGGGGTGCCAATTCTGGAAGCCCTTGAGATAGTTGCAAAGACGGCAGGCAATGTGGTGGTTGAAGAGGCTGTGATGAAGGCGAGAACCAGCATAAGCGAAGGTAAGACCCTTGCGGAACCACTTGCCCAGACGAAAGTCTTTCCACCCATGGTTACACAGATGATAACCGTGGGAGAGTCCACAGGCGCCATGGATACCATGCTCAGCAAAATTGCAGACTTCTACGAAGACGAAGTGGATGCCGCTGTGGAGGCTCTTACATCGCTCATTGAGCCAATGCTTATGGCATTCCTTGGAGTGGTCGTCGGTGGGCTTGTTATTGCCCTTTATCTGCCTATCTTCCAGCTCGCAGGAGCTGTTGCAGGCTAAATCTGAAAGATGAAGAATCCCTTGCAAGATGCCCTTAAAGGTAAACTGCTATCGCTCATGATGGCAAGGGTGGTGATGGGGCTTGCCTTCTTGGGCATAATAGCCTACTTTCAGCTGAAAGGCATATCACCAACCCACCACAGATTCTACCCCCTGTACATGGTGGTCGTTGTCGTGGGGATAGCCACAATACTCTATGCCTTCCTGATACACCGCATAAAAGACCTCAAAAGATTCGCCAAGATACAGATTTCGATAGACATATTGGTCATAACCTTTGTGGTTTACATAACAGGTGGGGTTACGAGCTATCTATCCATACTGTATCACCTGTCCATAATAGCAGCCACCATATTGCTCGGAAGGTCTGGTGGTATATTTGCCGCCAGTCTTTCCTCTGCCGGTTATGCGGTGCTGCTGGACCTTGACTTCTACCAGATACTGCCACAGTCGTACAAGCTGTTTCATCCACAGGTGGAACCCATATGGGCTGATGTGATAACCACCATAGCAATAAACATTCTTTCCTTCTTCACCGTGGCATACCTTACGGGTTATCTCGCGCAGAAGACAACCGAGGTGGAACGAGAACTGGAAGAAAAGGAGATAGACTTCGACAGGCTCAAAGAGCTGAACCAGCTCATCGTGGACAACATACCCGCAGGGGTGATGACCCTTAACGAACAGAGGAAGATAACCTCTTTCAACAGAGCAGCCACAGATATAACGGGCTACTCACTGAAGGATGCCTACCACAGAGACGTGGAAAGCCTCTTTCCCGGTATAACAGGAAAGTTTAACAATCCCGGTATAAGGAGCGAAATAGAGATAAAGACCCGTAACAAGGAGAAGGTAATACTGGGTTTTACAGTATCAAAAGGACAGGGAGAAGACATTGCTTGGGTGGTAATATTTCAGGACCTCACCCAGCTCAAATCCCTTGAAGAAGAGCTCAGACGCAGTGAGAAGTTGCGTGCCCTTGGAGAGCTGTCTGCATCTCTTGCCCATGAGATACGGAATCCCCTTGCCTCCATAAGCGGTTCCATACAGGTTATGAGGGATGAGCTCAAACCAATCGGCTATAAGAGTAACCTCATGGACATAGTGCTCAGGGAGACGAAAAGACTTAACTCTCTTATAACAGATTTTCTTCTATTTGCGCGCCCACCTGCAGAGAAGATGGAAAGGCTCGACCTCTCTCTACTCGTTAAGGATATAGTGGACATGCTCAGACACAACCCTGAAGCAGAGGGTATAGAGATTGTAAGCTCCCTTGATGGCTCTCTATACATAGATGGCAACCAGAGACAGCTTTCACAGGTCATATGGAACCTGATGCTTAATGCGGTCCACTCGATGAATGGAAAAGGTAGACTCACAGTAAGGGTTAATAACTCGAGAGAAGACTCTCTACCCATCCCGCTTAAGGGCAAAGGCAGGTTTGTGGAAGTCTCCATAGAGGATACAGGCAAGGGTATAGAGCCGGAACACCTTAAAAAGATATTCGACCCCTTCTTTTCGACAAGACCTTCGGGCACAGGACTTGGCTTGAGTATAGCCTACAGGATAATAGAGAGCCACGGCGGGCTTATAGATGTCAGCTCCACCCCGGGCGAGGGTACTGTCTTCAAAATATACCTGCCTGTGCACACACCTCGAGACATCAAAAACCAGAGAGGTGGCTTATGACAAGGATAATGGTAGTAGACGATGAGAGGAGTATGCGAGAGTTTCTGGAGATACTCCTCAGAAAAGAAGGCTACGGGGTCTCCAGCTTCGCCAGTGGAGAAGAAGCCCTTGAGTCATTCATAAAAGATAGCTATGACCTTGCCATAGTAGACCTTAAAATGCCCGGTATGAGCGGCATCGAGCTTCTCAAGAAGATTAAAAAGCTCAATCCCGAAACAATAGTCATCGTCATCACAGCCTATGCATCTGTGGAGAGTGCCATAGAGGCAATGAAGGCAGGTGCCTATGACTACTTCATAAAACCCTTCAATGTGGATGAGATAAAACTCCACATACGGCGTGCCCTCGAGAGAAAAAGGCTCGAGGAGGAGAACAAGGACCTTAAGCTCAAATACGGCTTCAATGGGCTTGTTGGCACCAGCCACAAGATGCGTGAGCTTTACCGCCTCATAATGAATGTTGCCCCTGCAAAGACCAACATACTCATTACAGGCGAAAGTGGCACCGGAAAGGAGCTTGTGGCAAAGGCTATACACAAAGAAAGCCCGAGGAAGGCGGCACCCTTTGTGGCAGTAAACTGTGGGGCTATACCTGAAAACCTCATAGAGAGTGAGCTCTTCGGCTACGAGAAAGGGGCATTCACAGGGGCAGGCTCTTCAAAGGAAGGGCTCGTGGAGCTTGCAGATGGAGGCACCCTGTTTCTCGATGAGATAACGGAACTGCCACTGAATCTTCAGGTAAAACTTCTGAGATTCATTCAGGACCGATACATCCGCCGTATCGGTGGCAGGGAAGAAAAACAGGTGGACATAAGGCTCATAGCAGCCACCAACAGGGACATAGAGAAAGAGGTAAGAGAGGGTAGATTCCGTGAAGACCTGTACTATCGTATAAATGTAATAAGGATAGACATGCCACCGCTGAGAGAAAGGAAAGAGGACATCCCCCACATAGCCATGCACTTCGTGGAGAAATACAACAGGGAGCTGGGAAAGAACATAAAGGGTATATCGGAGGAGGCGATGGCATGCCTTGTTGAATACGATTATCCGGGCAATGTAAGAGAGCTTGAGAACGCCATAGAGAGGGCTATAGCCCTCGAGATGGACAACCTCATCTCACCCTCGTCACTTCCACCTGCCATAAGAAGTAGCACAGGGGCTCACAGAAGGCTGGAACACCCCTCACCACCACAGGTGGAAATCCCGCCAGAAGGGGTGGACCTTGAAAAACTGGTGGCTGAGTATGAAAAGGGTATAATAATGGAGGCTCTGAGAAAGACCGGTGGGGTAAAGAAAGAGGCAGCAAAACTTCTGGGCATAAGTTTCAGGTCAATGCGATACAAGTTGAGCAAATACTATGGAGATGAGAAATAATCGAATTGAAAGGGGCCTGTATGTATCCCTTCTCGTACTCCTTGGGGTCTTCATAATACTCGCCTCATTCAAGAAACAGCGCTGGGATACCGACATATTCTGGGCACTCAAGACAGGTGAGTGGATACTTACCCACATGAGTGTGCCGGAGACCGACCCCTTCTCTTATACCTTCGCCGGCAAGGAGTGGATAGACTTTACTTGGGGCTTTCAGGTTATAGCCCACATCTTTTATACCTACCTTGGAGGCTGGTGGGGACTGTTCGTGCTCCAGTGTCTCATAATATCAGCCACATTCCTTGTTCTCTTTCTTTTAATCCGTACGATAGCAGGCGATAGATACTGGCTCATAGCCAGCCTTCTTTACATTACATTTGCTATAGCCGTAGACCGCTTCTTCATAAGGCCACATCTTTTTGGCTACCTCTTTGTAGCCTCTTACTTCTACATATTCACCCTTTCAGAAAGAAAGGGTGCCGTAAGGTATCTTCTGTGGCTTCCGCTGCTACAGGTTCTGTGGACCAACATCCACTCGAGTTTCATACTGGGCATATTTATAAGTGGCCTATGGGCATTCGGGAGCTGGGTGGACCACTGCAGAGAGGAAGGCAGACTTACGCCACCACCTCCGCAGGCATGGCTCTACGGTGGCATCACCCTACTACTTTTTGGGACCTCCTTTATAAACCCCTATGGGTGGAAGCTGGTGTTCTTTCCCTTCATACACCAGATGGGCGAGAATAGAGAGGCATTAAGATACATACAGGAGTGGCAGAGTGTGCCTCTGAAAAAGTTTCTCTTCGAACTATATCCATTTCCGCTGTCAATATTCTACCTTAAGCTGGCGGTGGCACTTTCCATCGTGGCTATGTTGATAAACCTTGGCTGGATGAGAACGCGGGATGTCCTGTTTGTTGCAGTGGCCCTTTACATGGCGCTCAAGCACATACGATGGACCGCCCTCTTTCCCCTTTTTTCCATCTGTCTTATGGCAACCAACATATCAGACTATCTTGAAAGAAGGTTTACAGGAAAGACACGGCTCAAACCATTAATGGTGTTTATAACCATCTTTTCTGTGGCAATACTGCTCTATAACTTCTCAATCCGTGACAACAAGGACTACGGGCTCGGCATGAAGAAGGGCAAGTTCCCCGAAGGCACTGTAAGGTTCATTAAAGCCCTGAATATGGAAGGCAATGTATACAATCAATATGTGTACGGCGGCTACCTTATATATAACGATATAAAGGTCTTCATTGATGGTAGAACCCCTACCCTCTATGATCCGCTCTTTTTCTGGAAGACCAGAATAGCAGAGACCCGCAACAGGTGGAAAAGACTTGTAGAGGATTATTCCATAGACATGGTCCTTATAGAAAAGGATAACAGCCTCTGCCGCAAACTCCACGGTGACGAGAACTGGAGAGCTGTCATGTTCGACGACGCATCTGTACTCTATCTGAAAACGGAAAGATTCCCCCACATTGTGGAAGAATGGGGTATTAAGCACCTGAACCCATGCCTTGTATCCATGGGTTATGTACTTCCCGATGAAAAGGACAAACTTAAGATAGCCGAGACAGAGGCAAAAAGGGTTCTGCAATTCTACTCGGAAAATCTTCCCGAAAGGGTGGCACTTCCATACAGGTTGCTCGGGCTTGTTTACCTGAAACTGGGTGGAGAATATCTCGAGAGTGCGGTCCCCCTGTTCGAGAAAGCCCTATCCATACAGGACGATCCCCATACAAGAAACAATCTTGGCGTGGCACTCTTCAGGCTTAAACGCTATGAGCCTGCCACAAGAGAGTTCACCCAGAGTATGGGAAGTGTTACAGAAAGCTACCTCTTCCTTGCCATGATAAACTACGAGCAGAAAGACTACAACGGTGCTCTTGAGTACAGCGAAGGGTATATAAAAAGGGCAAAGACTCCGAAGGCAAATGCCTACAGGATTGCAGGGCTTGCATGTTTTGAGATGGCAGACTATCGCTGTGCAGCCCGATACCTCGAACAGGCAGGCTTCCTTGCAGAAGATAACATAGACCTTGCAGAACTCTACTACTACCTTGCCAGCGCATACATGGAGCTTGAGGACTACAACAGGGCACAACTCTACTACTCCAGAGCAATAACCATAAAGAAAGACTACCGTGAAAGACTCCTTAAACTTCTGGAAATTCTTAAAAGTAGAGGAGAAAACCAGAAAGCCGAAAGACTCCACAGG
>DRQE01000177.1 GCA_011371515.1 Deltaproteobacteria bacterium | reverse complement strand
TGAGGAGATTACCGTTGAGCCCCTTGAAGGAGCAACCTTCCATGGTATAGATATAGGGCTTTTCTCACCGGGTGCAAGTGTCTCAAAGGTATATGCCCCTAAAGCAGCAGAGGCAGGTTGTGTGGTTATAGACAATACCTCTCAGTTCAGGATGGACCCTGACATACCCCTTGTGGTGCCAGAGGTCAACCCCCACAGGGTGGCAGACTATAAAAACCGCTACATAATAGCAAACCCCAATTGTTCGACCATACAGATGGTTGTAGCCCTCAAACCCATACACGACCACTTCAGGATAAAGCGGGTTGTGGTCTCAACCTACCAGTCTGTCTCAGGGGCTGGAAAGGCAGCCATGGATGAACTTTCTGAGCAGGTAAGGATGCTCTTTAACATGAGGGGTTTCGAGAGCAAGGTCTTCTCACATCAGATAGCATTCAACTGCATACCACACATAGATGTTTTCCTTGAGAACGACTACACCAAAGAAGAGATGAAGATGGTCAACGAGACAAAGAAGATAATGGAGGACGACTCCATAAGGGTTACCGCCACATGCGTAAGGGTGCCCGTATTCGTGGGCCATTCGGAATCAATAAATATAGAGACCGAAAGACCTGTAAGTCCCGAGAAGGTACGGGAGCTTCTAAGTGAGGCTTCTGGGGTTGAGGTTGTGGATGATCCCGAGAAAGCCCTTTATCCAATGCCTGTAGATTGCTCTGAAAGGGATGAGGTCTTTGTAGGAAGAATCCGTAAGGACGATACGGTGGAGAACGGTATAAACCTCTGGGTTGTCTCGGACAACTTAAGAAAGGGTGCTGCTCTCAATGCCGTTCAGATTGCAGAGCTTCTCGTAGACGAGTATCTGTAGGTATGCTAAGACCATGCGCAACATAAAACTTCTTCTCGAATACGACGGCACAAGATACGCAGGCTGGCAGATTCAGAGCTCTAAACCCACTGTACAGGGAACCCTTATCCACGCCATAAAGGTCCTTACAGGTGAAAGTGTTAAACTTGTGGGTGCCTCACGCACAGACAGTGGGGTACATGCCATGGGGCAGGTGGCAAACTTTACCACCACATCCGGTATTCCGCTCTATGGCATAAAGAGGGGGCTTAATTCCATACTTCCGGGAGACATAGCCGTAAAAGAGGCAGAAGAAGTTCCACCAGAGTTTCACGCAAGAAGGAGTGCAAAGAGCAAGACCTATCTCTACAGGATATTCAACAGAGACTACATACCTCCACTTGCAAGGAATAGATGTTGGAGTGTTTTTCATCCCCTCAACCTTGAACTTATGAGGCAGGGAGCAGAGTTTTTTCTTGGAAAGAAGGACTTTACATCCTTCATGGCATCGGGCTGCGATGCAAGGACCACCGTAAGAGAGATAATGGAGTTCAGGGTGGATGAGGCAGAAGAGGGCTTTATAGAGATTACCGTCAGGGGCACGGCATTTTTAAGACACATGGTAAGGATAATGGTGGGCACCCTCGTTACATGCGGGCTTGGAAAGATAACCCCTGAAGATATTGGCAGGATAATAGAGGCAAGGGACAGAACCCTTGCAAATGTTACCGCCCCACCGCAGGGGCTTTTTCTTAAAGAGGTGGAGTACTGAATGAGGCTCGGTGAGGAGACGGTACTCATAGCCAGTGTTCTCAAGTGGTTCGTCATAGCCACCGTTGTGGGAGTGGTCGTCGGCTCTTCCACCTATCTTTTTATATCCATACTTGAGTGGGGCTATTCGGTACGGCCCACCTATTATTTTTTTACCCTTCCCTTTGCACTATTTCTTGTAGCCCTAATCATAGAGGTCTTCGATAAGAATGCCGCAGGCTATGGCACAGAGAAGGTCATAGAGGCGGTGCACAAATACTCCGGCAGGATTAATGTAAAAGTGGTGCCTGTTAAGATGGTTGCCACCATAGTTACCATACTTGCAGGGGGCTCGGTCGGTAAGGTGGGTCCCTGTGCACAGATAGGGGCAGGGCTGGCGAGCCTCATGGCTGATATATTCAGGCTGAATGATACGGACAGAAAGAAGATAGTCATCTGTGGCATAAGTGCGGGTTTTTCTGCCATATTTGGAGCTCCCATAGCAGGAGCCATATTTGGCATTGAGGTGCTATTCGTTGGTGCCATGTTCTACGATGTGTTGCTGCCAAGTTTCGTTGCAGGTATTATTGGCTACCAGACGGCAACTTATCTCGGGCTTAGCCATCCTTACTATCCTATCCACCATGTGATGAACTTTACAGAGACCTTCTTCGTGGAGGTTGCCCTTGCAGGAATATTCTTCGGTATCGTATCTATAGTGCTTATTGAGTTTATGGGATGGACGAGAAGGGTTGCCTCCATGCTCGACATATGGACACCCTACAGGGCGCTCATAGGCGGCATAGTGCTCGTAGCCCTTGGTATGCTCTTTTCACAGGACTACTTCGGTGTTGGTGAGCCCGTGGTGGAAAGTGTGCTGCTCGGTGGAGATGTGTTCCTTGCAGCCTTCCTTCTTAAGATACTCTTTACAGCCATAACATTCGGAGCAGGGGGCACGGGCGGTATGATCTCCCCCCTGTTTTTTATAGGGGCAACGGCAGGCTACTTTTTTGCAACCCTTTTTGGGCTCAAGACCGATGTCTTCTCAGCCATAGGGCTTGTAAGCCTTCTTGCAGGGGCAGCCAACACCCCCATAACAGGCAGTATTATGGCCGTGGAGCTGTTTGGTCCAAAGATAGCCCCCTATGCAGCCGTTGCATGTATAATAAGTTTTCTAATAACAGGGCACCGCAGCCTCTTCCCAACACAGATTGTTGCCATGAAGAAGGCAGCCCCGCTGGAGGTGGAGCTTGGTAAGGTCATAGAGGAGATAACGCCCACGGTTAAAAAGACTCCCCTTTCAGCCCGCCTTACGGCTATTCTGGAACGG
>DRQE01000176.1 GCA_011371515.1 Deltaproteobacteria bacterium | reverse complement strand
TGAGTTCTTCGGCGGTTATCTTTGGCTCGAAGTCACATTGAATCTGGCCTGTCTTCTCGAATATCTCCTTTGCCACAGGGGGAAGGCTGTCGCTTATAAGAACTCTCATCATCTTTGTCATCACCTCACGGATTTTTGTATCTTTCAAGAAGTATCTTTTCTGCCTCTGCCACACCCTTGCCCATCTCCACCTTGTAGCCAAACTTGGCAAGGCCCATCTCAACGGCAGAGACAGCGGTAATCATGTCGAAAGTGTCTATATATCCAAGGTGTGCTATACGGAATATCTTTCCCTTGAGTTTATCCTGCCCGCCTGCCACGGTAACACCCATTGTGTCTCTCAGATACTTTACAAACTTTGCTCCGTCCACCTCATCTGGCAGGTAGACGCCAGTTGCGGCAAGGCTGGGGCTATCAGGGGCAAGAAGCCTTAAGCCAAGGGCTTTCATGCTCTCACGAGCCGCCTGTGCAAGGACTTCGTGTCTTCTGAAGACATTCTCAAGCCCCTCTTCTTTTATCATAAGAAGTGCCTCTCTGAGCCCTGTTATAAGAGATACTGCCGGCGTGTAGGCAGTGGTCTGTTTTGCAAGGTTCTTTCTCTCTTTCTTAAGGTCGAAGTAATACCTCGGGCACTTTGCCCTTTCGTTGAACTCCCATGCCTTCTTGCTCAACGATATGAAGGCAAGCCCCGGAGGAAGCATAAAAGCCTTCTGAGAGCCACTTACGAGCACATCTATACCCCACTCATCCATGGGTATGTTCATAACACCCACTGCTGTTATACCATCCACAACTATTATGGTATCTCTGTCTTTTGTGAGCTGGGCAAGTTCCCTTACAGGGTGCTGTACCGTGGTGGATGTCTCGCTTGCCTGACAGAGGATTCCCTTTATACCAGAGTTTTTGTCCATAACCTCTTTTACAACCGCAGGGTCAACGGCTTTTCCCCACTCGACATTTATCCAGTGTACCTTCAGCCCGTAGCTTTCTGCTATCTGGCCCCACCTCTCGCCGAACTTTCCACCATTTATAACCACCACCTCGTCTTCCGGTGAGAAGAGGTTTGTTACCGCGCTCTCCATGGCACCTGTGCCAGATGAGGCAAGGATAAGCACATCCTCTTCTGTCTGGAATACATATTTCAGCAGACCTGCCGCCTCTTCGAAAACCTTTGAGAACTGTGGTGTTCTGTGGTGTATCATGGGCTGCGCCATTGCAAGCAGCACCCTTGACGGAACAGGGGTTGGTCCCGGAGCAAGCAGATAATCCTTTCTCATAGAAGTGCCTCCTTTGGTTCGTAACTCTACTATAGAAGAATAAAAACTAACAGAGGGGCTTGTGGCTGTCAAGAGAAAATTTACGCACCCTGAAGGGCAACCGGTATGATGGGCTGTAAAGGCTCATGCATACTTTCTGGCAATGTTTATTATCTCCTCTGCGAAGAAGGGTTTTCTCAAGAATTCCTCTATCATACCCTCTTTTATGCCTTCGAATATTATCTTTTCAGCGTCTTTGTAGAAGCCCGTAAAGAGTACCACCCTTACATTCTTCTTTATCTGTTTTATTCGTCTGAACGCCTCAAGCCCGTTCACCTCGGGCATAACTATATCCATAAATACCAGATCATAGTGTTCTTTCGCCACCTCTTCAACTGCTTTCATCCCATCGGTGACATACTTTGCCATGAACCCCGCATCCTTCAATATCTCTGTCATACCTATTCCCACAGACTCCTCGTCATCCACAATCAGTATCTTCTTTTTTAGCGGTTGAGCAGGCATTCTCTTTTTCTTTCTCTGCTCCCTTCCCAGTGGTATCGCCTCCTGCATCGTCCTTACCTCCTTTCTTTAGTGTATCCTCTCTGCACACAGGTAGAAGCACTCTGAAGAGGGTACCCTTTCCACGTGTGGTCTCAAACTCTATGATGCCACCGTGGGTATCCACTATACTTTTGCAGATACACAACCCAAGCCCTATATTAAGTCCGCCGCCCTTCTCCTTGGTCGTAAAGAAGGGGTCGAATATCTTGTCTTTCACCTCATCAGGTATGCCGCGGCCTGTGTCCTCCACCTCGCAGAAGACGAACTCTCTACCATTTCTCTGAAGCTCTCCTGTTCTTATGAAGATACTGCCAGAGCCATAGAGGGCATCCCTTGCGTTCTTTATAAGGTTAAGGAATACCTCCATAAGTTGCCCCTTATTTCCCTCAATAGCCGGAAGCTCGGGGGCAAGCTCTTCGTGTATCTCTATGGATGTGGTCTTAAGTTCTGATATGAAAAGAGAAAGGGTTGACTTTACCACATCGTTCAGGTCCAGAGGCTCCATCCTGTCCTTTGTGGGTCTTGAGTATGAGAGCAGGTCCACTATTATGTTTCTTGCCCTCAAAGAGGCATCCTTCACCTTTTCGAGAAAGAAGTAGTTGGGGTCATTCCTATCGATCCTTTTAAGAAGCACCTCGGTTATGGACAGTATCCCTGCAAGCGGGCTGTTGAGCTCGTGGGCTATACCTGCGCCAAGCTCTCCAAGGGAAGCAAGTTTGGCTGCCTGTACGAGGTTTTTTTCCGACTCCTTGAGCCTTCTGCATGCCTCTTCAAGTCTATCTTTGTAGGACTCCATCTCCTTGAGTGTCCTGTTGAGCTCGGCGGTTCTCTCTTCAACCCTTGTCTCGAGTTCTCTGTCTCTTCTCTCTATTTCCTCTATCATTGAGTTGAATCCTGCTGCAAGGGTTCCTATCTCGTCATTGCTTTCCACCGATGCACGCACAGAGTAATCACGCCTTGAGGAGACTCGATGCATAAGCTCTATTAGCCTGCCTATGGGTTCTGTAATCCATCTCTGTACCCTTGCAAGGAACACATACACCACACCAAAAGAGACCAGCACCATAACGACAAACCCTGCAAGGTGCCTCTTAAAGTGTGAGTAAAGCCCCATAAGGTCTGTTTTAAGGTATAGTGTGCCCAGTGTCTTGCCCTCATACTCTATTGGGTGGAATATCTGCATACTGTAAGTATTATAGATATGCCCGCTTCTCCTGTAAGGTGGAACTGGCAGGTCTCTATCGGCAGGGCTGTATTTTGCAAGAACAGTCCCATCGTTTCTGTATACCACAGCCTGTACCACATGTGGCGAGCCCTTAAGAAGCAGTAGAATCTCGCCTGCCTCATCTTTATTGTCTGTCCTGAGTGGGTAAACAAGGCTATGGCTCACAAGTTTTGCCCTTGTGTTGAGCTCATGCTCTGCGGAATTCTTGAATATTATAATCTCGTCTATCATATGGATTATACTTGCCATAACTATGACAATACCTGTAACCGAAAGAGATATAACCATTATCTTCTGTCTTATA
>DRQE01000175.1 GCA_011371515.1 Deltaproteobacteria bacterium | reverse complement strand
AGCGGGCTTGCCTCGGTATACTTCCTGCAGGACTATGAGGCATGGTTCTATCCGGAAAGCAAAGGGACGCTTCGCCAGAAGGTGATAGACAGCTACAGAAATGCCCACCACCTGATAGTAAAGACAGAGTGGCTCAAGGAGAAACTCAAAGAGCACGGATACAGTGCCCATAAGATACACCTTGGGCTCAACCTCGAGATATTCTACCCGAGGGACAACAAGTACGACGCAGCCAAAAAGAGGATACTCTTTCAGGCACGTCCCTTTGAGAAGGTAAGGGGTTTTGAGAAGGCTCTGAAAGTATTCGAAAAACTCCTGTCCAGAAGAGACGACATAGAGGTGGTATTCTTTGGCTGCAGAGAGGAAGACCTTAGCCAGTACCGGATACCATTCCCTTACACAAACATGGGGATCGTTCACGACCAAAACAGGGTGGCAGAACTTTACTCATCGGGTCATCTTCTTTTCGATTGTTCTCTGTTTCACGGGTTTGGCCGTCCCGGACTTGAAGCAATGGCATGTGGGGTGCCAACGGTGCTCACAAAAGAAGGGGGTATAAGAGAGTACGCAGAGGATTGTGTGAATACAGTGCTGGTTGACCCTACAGACATAGAGGGTATGGTGGAGGCAATAATAAGTGTGCTCGATGACGAAGGGCTCAGAGAAAGGCTTATAAAGGCAGGGCTTGAGACAGCCAAGAGCTATTGCCATAAGGATGAGGCAAGGCTTCATATAGAGTTCTACTCCAGCATAGTAAAAGATGGTGCGAAAAGGTGAGAGAAAATAAAACAGGCGAAAGGCCAGCCGTATACATAGTGGTTCTTAACTGGAACTCTTGGAAGGATACTGTAAGTTGCATAGACTCGCTTAAGAAGATTACATACGGAAACTACAAGATTTTAATAGTTGACAACGGTTCTGTAGATGGCTCGGAAGAGATTTTGAAAGAGAGGTTTCCCGAGCTCACACTCATACAGACAGGACGCAACCTTGGTTTTGCAGGTGGAGTGAATGTGGGTATAAAGTACGCCCTTAAGGAAGGTGCAGACTACATACTTCTACTCAATAACGACACGGTGGTTGCCCCGGACTTTCTCGATGAGCTCGTTAAGGTGGCAGAAAGGGATGAAGGGGTGGGTATACTCTGCTCAAAGATATACTTCTACAGTGAACCAGACAGGATATGGTATGCAGGTGCCTCTTTCTACAGCTGGATAGGCTTTACAGTGCTCAGAGGATGCAGAAGAAAAGACACAGGCCAGTTCGACACCATAGAGGAGACAGAGCCCACAGGATGTGCCATGTTGCTTAAAAGAGAGCTATGTGGGAAGATAGGTTTTTTCAACGAGGACTACTTCTGCTATTACGAAGACCTCGAGTTCGGTATGCGTGCAAGAAGGGCGGGTTTTAAAACCCTCTATGTGCCGTCTTCAAAGCTGTGGCATAAGGTGGGTGAGACTACAAAAGGCTCCCTTGCCATGTTATATTACATGATGCGCAATAGCCTCGATTTTATAGATACCTATTATCCATTGCCCGCAGTCATGCGATATATAAGATACATGCTGGTGGCAGGGATGTTCAGCTTTTATGTTCTTGTCACTCAGGGGCAGAGGTTTAAGGGCATGAAACGAATATATCAGGGAGTGAGGGATTACTTCAATGGCAGATTCGGTGAATTCAAACAGGACTGAAGCAAGAAAAATACTCATCACCGGTGGGGCGGGATTCATAGGCTCAAACATCGTTGATGGCTACATAGCCCGTGGGTTCGAGGTTGTCGTGGTGGACAATCTATCGTCAGGTAAAAAGGAGAACCTTAATCCTTCGGCAAGGTTCTACAGAGAGGACATAAGAAGCGAGAAGATAAGAGAGATAATACTCGATGAAAGACCACACATAGTAAACCACCATGCTGCACAGATTTCCGTGCCCCGTTCTGTGGAAGACCCATTGATGGATGCGGACATAAATATAATGGGGTTTATCAATATACTCGAGGCATCGAAAGAGGTGGGGGTGGAAAAGGTTATCTTTGCCTCATCAGGTGGGGCTATATACGGTGAGGCAGCTGTTCTTCCGACACCAGAAGAACAGCCCCCTAACCTTCTCTTTCCTTATGCGGTAAGCAAGGCCACTGGAGAGGCTTATCTCGGGTACTACAAACATCATTACGGTATAGACTGCATAGTTCTCAGATATGCCAATATCTATGGACAGAGGCAGACCCCCGAGGGTGAGGCAGGTGTGGTTGCCATTTTTATAGATAACATCCTTAACGGTAGACAGTCGATAATATATGCTTACGATGACCAGCCACAGGGGATGCTTCGCGACTACTGTCATGTGGAGGATGTGGTAAGGGCAAACATTCTTGCAGCAGAGAAGAAGACAACAGGGGTATTCAACATAGCCACCGGAAAGGCTATCACCACACTGGAGCTCTATGACACCATTCTTAAAGCAGCGGAAGAGAGAGACCTTCCTGTAGATGAAGCCATAAGAAAGCCTCTTTTTGAAAAGCCCCGCCCCGGAGAGCTTAAAAGAAGTTGCCTCGATGCAAAAAGGGCAGAGTCTGTCCTCGGCTGGACCCCACGGATAGGGCTTAAAGAAGGGATTGAAAAGACCCTTGAGTGGTGGCTCGCACAGAGGGT
>DRQE01000174.1 GCA_011371515.1 Deltaproteobacteria bacterium | reverse complement strand
GTGTGTAGTCTCCTCTCGAAACCCTTTCGGCACCCCTGTAGAGTTCCAGAAGTGGGGTAGATATGTAGCGTTTAAGATATACATAGAGAATAGCAAGCAACACAAGGCCAGCCACAGGGAATGTGTAGACCATGAGTCTCGTCCTCTCAGCCATTCTGGAAGCAACAAGGGCGAGCTTATCTCTATCCTCCGATGCTATGTGGTTAAACCTTTCTATGTCCTTTATGAGCCTTTCACCAAGCTCGGAGACCTTTCCCATAAGCTCTATAGCCTTTTTGTTTCCTATGGGGTTGTCTATAAACATTATCTCCACCACCATCTCGCTGAGCCTTGTAACCTCTTTTTTCACCTTCTCTGACATCTCATCCCATCTCTTATCGCCCTTCTGTTTGCCCAGCACTGCGAGTATGTCTGCAAGCTCTGTTATGAGGCGGTCGAATTCGTCCCTTTTCTTTATGTCTCCTGTGAGCATGTATTCATCTGAAATCTTAATGAGCTTCTGTATGTTGAAGTTCAGTGCGTTGGTCTTGTCCACACGGATACTGAGGGTCTCCATCTTGTTCATGGTATTCAGAAGACTCTCTATGGTCAGCAAAGACCACCCCAGAAGCACCAAGGCAAACAGTGCACCAACCACAAAAGAACCTATGAGTTTGTTGTTTATACTGGTTCTCATGGTCCAATAACAACCACATCAACGAGATACTTACTGTAGCCTGCAGGAATATAAGCTATAGCCCCTCTGTCTTTGCTCACCAGTGCTATAATATCGGCTACAGATGCCATGGAAGGTGGTGGAGTTATACCCTCCTGAAAGACCTTCTTTACCCAGTGGAGCTTATACTCCTTCGGGGACATACCAACAACCCTCTTAAGGAAGCTCTCTTTGAGAGAGCCCTCAACCATGTGTACTGGCATAAGTTTCGTATTTCTGGCAAATCTCTTCTCACCCAGATATATGTCCCTTACAGTGGAAACATCAGCATTTACGAGGGGACCATGCTTGTTGACGATAATGATGAAGTCTTCCCCACCTGCCATAGCAGGCTGAAGGAGAAGCATCAATATAAGGAGTAGATATCTCATATCTGCCTCCTAAAAATGGAAAGCCCACTGGGTTTCGAAAACATTGTATATCTTTTCACCGTCCATGCTGTCGTAACGGTATTGAAACTTGAGGCTGGAGTGGAGGAGGTCTATGGCGTATCTCAGCCCCATTATGTACTGGGTTCTGTCTTTTCCTCCACTGAGGTTCGAGAGGTAGGGGTCTCCATCCTCTCCATCGAGGACTTCAACCCTCGCATAAGGGGTGAATCTCTCAACAGGTCTTGAGAGCTGTAGATACCAAGCATTTGCCTGTGCGGTGCCGTTTGTAAATAAAAAGAACTCTCCCATAACCTCAACACCTTTTATTACGTATTTGAGGTCTATACCATATATCCCCTCGTTCACCGTTATGCTGCGGTTAGAGGTTCCCACCTTGAAGTTTGTTCCAGACACACCCACACCAAGCCCCTCTATGGACGAAGGCTCGAGGTATATCCTCATGGCAACCTGTTTAGAGTGGTTGGTATCAAACATATTGTTGGGGGCAAGCTTGTAGTCTCCGCCTGCGAATATGCTTTTGTGCCTGTCCTTCCTGAACCCGGGGCCATTGCCAACCTCTATCCAGTACTTGAGCTTACCATAAGACAACTCCTTGGAGCCTGCAAGCTCCATTCCCACTATATGAACGGGCATCACTCCGCCTATACTCTCGAACTTAAGGAAGAAGGGTCTGTCCACTGTGGGAAAGAGATGCCTTGCGTGATGGTAGGACTTATTCCACCTGCCAAGGGCGGTGTGAAATCTTCCCGCACGAATTATGAAGGCATCACTGAAGGTATAGCCTACCCACAGTCTTTCAAGATTCACACCACTACGGTTGTTGTGTGCGTAGACTATCATCTCAAAGAGAAAATTTAGCCTTTCCCTGTAGCTTGCCGATGTGTAAAGTCCAAGCGAGCCTATTGAGAATGTGGGATTCTGCCTTTCCCTGCTGTCTGTTAGAAAACTTATATCACCAAATGCACCGAGGTTTCTGCCGAACTGGGGACCCATCTCTTCCTCTTCCTTTGTGCGAATTGCCTTGAGCCGCTCTATCTTCTCAAGCTCTTCCACCTTCCTTTTAAGTTCCTCTATAAGGCGCTGCTGACGCTCAAGCTCCCTTCTTACATCATCAAGCTCGGCACCACCAGCATAACCAGCCAGTGAAAGAATGAACACAAAAACAACAAGACTTACCTTACAGAACAGATTCTTCATAGCCAAACGCTCCTTAAAGAAGATGTTCTTATCCGTTTAATCCGTCTAATAATACCATAAAACCGAGCATCTGTCACAGCCAAAAAGCTAAACGCCCTGTTTACAGAAGAGTGGCTTTTGCATCAACCGCGATTACACCATGTTCGTATACTACAAGAGGATTGACTTCAAACCCCTCAAGCTCTTTAAGATCACACAGAAGCCGTGATACCTTCACCAGAGTATGTGCCAGCGCTTCTACATCACATGGTGGAGCCCCTCTGTAACCATTAAGCAGCACAAACCCCTTTGGCTCTCTCATCATATCATGTGCACCCTCAAGGCTTACAGGGGCAAGCCTGTAGCTTACATCCTTGAATAGCTCCACAGCTATACCACCTGTGCCAAACATCACAACAGGACCAAACTGCTCATCCCTTATGGTGCCAACTATAACCTCCACACCTTTTTTGACCATCTTTTCAACCACAAATCCCTCTATCCTTGCCCCCGGCCTCTTGTGTGCCACCTTAAGTACCATCTCCATCCATGCCTTTTTAAGGGCCTCTACATCGGTAATTCCGGTGCACACTCCACCTGCTTCTGTCTTGTGGGTTATATCAGGGGATATAACCTTCAGCACCACAGGGTAGCCCAGCCTTTCTGCCTTTTCCTGCGCCTCTTCTATGTCTCTTACAACCTCATAAGGAGGCACCGGCACCTCAATCGACTTGAGAAGCCCCTTTGCCTCTGGCTCAAGGAGTATCTTTCTTCCCTCCCTTATGGCATCTTTGAGGAGATGGTCCATCTTATCTTCCTTTACGCTCTTTGAGTATAATAGAAGCAGCCCTTACAGCAGCTTCTGGCGTTGAGAACACGGGCATCCCGAGGGGCTCGAATATTGCGGACATCTTCTCTGTAAACCTTCCTCCGGGAGAGCATATAACAAAGGGTTTGCCTATTCTGTCTGAAAGCTCGCATAGCTTTGCTGGCAGTGCTTCTGTAAGCGCAGGGGGTCCCCAAAGAAGAAGCACTATGGCTGCCTGATATAGCTCGTGGGTCATGGTCTTTTCAAGAGAAGCAAGATACCACTCATCGGTTGCGTTGCCTGTAAGATCAAGTGGGTTACTTATGGTAAAGTACGGGGGGAGCATGTCCTCGAGCTCACGGCGCACATCATCTGGAAGCTGGGGCAGCTGAAGTCCCACATCTGCACACATGTCAGCCACACTGACACCCATTCCTCCCCCATCGGTCACTATCATGACTCTGTTGCCCGATGTCGGATTCAGCCTGTGAACAACCCTGCAGGCATCGAGAAACTCCTCAAACCCTGAAAGCTCTGTTATACCAGCCTCTCTGAAGGCAGCACGGTAGAGTTCGTATCTACCTGCAATGCTTCCTGTGTGAAGGCTTGTTGCCCTTCTGCCAGCCTCCCTTCTGCCAACCTTTATCGCAAAAAGGTGTTTTCCACATCTCTTTGCACTTTCGACAAAACGCCTGCCATCATCTATACCCTCTATGTACATTATAACGGCATCGGTGTTATCATCGTCTCTTAGAAAATCGAGGCAGTCTGCCTCGTCCACATCTATCTTGTTGCCGTAGCTTACCATTCTGGACACCCCTATGCCCTCTCTTGCAAGCACATCCATGGCTGTAAGTGCAAAGGAGCCACTCTGCGACAGTATGGCCAGCCTTCCCTTGGGTGGTCTGTCAACCCTGTCGTAGGGTATGAAGAGGGTATCCAGCCCGGAAATCGTATCGTATATGCCCATACAATTGGGACCTATTATTCTTATGATATTATTTTTTGACAACATGAGAAGGGATTAATAAAGAAGCTTTCCATCTTTGCCCGTCTCAGAGAATCCCCCGCTTATAACTATGGCTCCCCTTATGTTGCCAGCCCCCTGTTCAAACTCATGGACCACCTTCTCTGCTGGAAGGGCAAATATTGCCACATCTATTTCATCATCTATATCCTCAAGGTGGGGATAACACTTCTTTCCGAGAACCTCTGTATGTGTCGGGTTTACGGGATATATTCTGCCAGAAAAACCTGCTTCTTCTATGCTTTTCATCACTATGTGGGATAGCTTGGCTGGGTTTAAAGATGCTCCTACAACGGCAATCGAACGGGGGTTAAAGAAGAAGTCTGGTGTGCTTTTGTCCACCATTCAGAATCTCTTTCTTTTTACAACCTCATGGAGGTCAGAAATATTACCACTATACCAAGCCCTATGGTTATAATGTTCATTATTGAGCTCTCTCTGTGGGCATTCTTGAACTCTCTTTCGAGCTCTGCCCGAAGATGCTCATTTTCTGTGTCAGTAAGCCTTGCCTTTATATCCCTTGCCCGTTTTGCAGGAAACAGCCCTGTATAGAAGACAAGCCCTGCCATAAGAAATAGCACTATAAAGTGTAGATAGGATATTCTGCCCTCCGTAAGAAAAATAACCACAAGACTTATGACCGAGACTATGGCACAGATGTAGCCTATAAGCCAGTACTTGGGGAATATGGCACCAACCACCTCACCGGCGGTGTTTCTTGGAAGGGTGGCGAATATCGCAGGGGCTGCAACGAAGCTGAAGAAAATAAGCATGCCAACCCACACAACTATAGAAATAAGATAGAGAAATTTAAAGAGAGCAAGCATACCTTTGGCCCACTCCTTGATAGCAAGTTTTAAGAATAATTTACATCATGAGGAGTCTTTTTTCTATAGTTTTCTTTACCCTGTGAGAGGGGAGGTATAAAGACTGGCTACCTCGTCTTTAACCTTAAGGAAGGCTGCCACCACATGGGGGTCGAACTGTGTTCCCGTGCATCTTTTAAGCTCCTCCACTATGGCTTCCATGGTCTTACCCTTTCTGTAAGGTCTGTCACTTGCCATGGCATCCACAGTATCTGCCACACTTATGATTCTTGCCATAATGGGAATCTCCTCACCCCTGAGGCTGTCAGGATAACCCGAGCCATCGTAGTGTTCGTGATGATGCAGCACCACATCGAGTATCTCCTTGAGTTGCTTTATAGGGGATAGTATGTCTCTACTTTTTACAGGATGGGTCTTTATAAGACCTATCTCTTCTTCGGTGAGTCTTGCCGGTTTTTCCAGCACACCCTCTGCCACACCTATCTTTCCTATATCGTGCAGCAACGATGCAAGCCTTAAGGTTTTAAGGTCTTCTTCGTCCATGTCCAGTGCCCTGCCAATCTTCATGGCACAGCGGGTTACCCTCTCAGAGTGTCCTGCTGTCCATGGCGACTTTGCATCTATAGCACCTGAAAGGGCACTTACAGTGCCTATAAAGAGTTCTTCAAGGTCTTTGAACAACCTTGCATTCTCTATTGCCACGGAAATCTGGTCTGCAAGGGTCTCGAGTATGTTAAGGTCATGGTATGAGAACGCAGAGGGGCGCCTGCTTATTGCGTTTAGTATGCCTATAACCTCACCTTTCACCACAAGTGGCACCCTGAGCACAGAGCTGAATCCCTCACCAAGAAGCCTTGCCTCCAGCGGATGCAATCCTTCCGTATTTTTAAGGTTTGCCACATACTGTACTCTACCTTTAAGGTAGACCTCTGTAAGTGAGGTATCTCTGAACCCTATGACCGTGTCCCTCGGCAGATACTCTCCTGTGCCTGCAACAAACACAAAGCCATTTCTTTCCTTCTCAACGAGGCATATTGAGATGCTATCTGCATTCAGCACATGCTCCATCATGCGTGAGACGGTCTCAAGAATGTCTCCATGGCTCAGTGTGGAAAGTATGGTTCTGTCTATCTCATGTATAAGGGTCTGTATCTCGATGCGATTGCTCAGCTCTATTGCCTTCTCTATGGACTCCCTGTAAAGACGCGCCTCTTCGAGGGTTACACATATCTGATTGTGTATACCGTTTAGTATTGCCATATGTCGCCGTGTGATATGCGCATCTTCTGTAAATATGCACATTATGAGCCCCATGTACTCCTTGTTGGTCATGATTGGAAGCACTATGACCTTCTTTATATCCTTTATCTCCAGAAACCCTATGGGAAAGGCGTCTCTGCCGCTGAACACACGGGGTTTTCCCTCATGAAATACCTTCTTTATAAGGGGAATATTGCTTTCTCTTAGATTTGTTATACGGAAAAAGGGCACCATGGATGTATGCAGCCCATAATATGCTGTTGGAACGAACTCTCCAGAGAACTCGTCCCACATGTAGGCAAGACATATTCTGGTGTTGAAGATCTTGCTCATGTTCTTCAACACACCCTCAAGAAACATGTTTATATCGCCAAGCTTGGTGGTTGCCTCCGATATATTCAGGAGTGCCGTGGTAACCTCTATCTCTTCTTTCAACCTCTTTTCGGTTCCTTTGAGCTGAGTTATGTCGTCGAGTATGTGGATGTACCTGCCCTCTGCCTTTCCTTTCACCGGATAGAACCTTGCAGAATAAATGGACTTACCGTCGGATATTTCGGTGGCTCCGGGTCTGTTTTTAAGGCAGCTGTCTCTGCATTCTTTAACAAGGGGTTTCATCCATGGAAAGACATCAAAGTAGGGCTTGTCGAGAATCTCTCTGAACTCAATGCCTGCCTTCCTCTGGCATGACCTGTTCAACCTAACCACCTCAAACTCCTCATTGTGTATGAGTATGAGGCTCTCTATGGCATCGAATGTTGCCTCCCATTCACCCTTTATATTTTCAAGCACCCCGAACATATCGTTATAGTCTTCCAGCACGCACATAAGAGCCTTCTTGACATCATCGGATGATACATCCATACCATTGAGAAGGTTTATTGCCCTCTTGTAAAATCCTGTTCTTCCCTTTCTATACATTTGTCTGCCTTCTTTTGATATGCTTCTTTACAGACCTTATAATCTCGTCAGCGAAGTAGGGCTTTCTTATGAACTCATCTATCATTCCCTCTCTTACTCCTTGGGTTATCACATCTTCTGCATCCTTAAAGTATCCCGTAAAGAGTATCACCTTAATATCCTCCCTTATCTTCTTTATCTCTCTATATGTATCGAGCCCATTCAACCCCGGCATGACTATGTCCATGAATACGATGTCATACTTCCTCTTTTTGACCTCTTCTATGGCACTCTTGCCATCTGTTACATAGTGGGCATCGAAGCCCTCATCCCGCAGTATTTCGCTCATACCCAATCCTATGGTCTCTTCGTCGTCTACTATGAGTACCCTTTTTCTTCCCCTGTCTCTTTCTACCATCTTATCCTTAATCTAAAAACTAAAAAAATGTCTCCCTTCATAGAAGGATTCTTGGAAAGTTTGGTGGCAGGTCCCCCTCTGCTTATACCATTAGTATGTAAGTCTTGATGCAGTAATCAAAGATGAGCTACCAAGAAGGGTAAATCTGAGGTGAACTTTTATTAGATTATAATACAGGCTTCAGGGTTGTCAAGCGCTCGTAGTTTGCAGATTACATACCGCTTATGTGGAGTTCTTCGAACATTACGGAGGGTGTCCCAACAGGTCCTATAAAATACATATCATCTGCCACAGCCACTGCTTTACTCAGAAGCTCAAGCAATGTGCCAGCTATAGCTATACCCCTTACAGGATGCAGCAGTCTACCATCTTCCACCAGAAAGCCCATTGCACCAAGAGAGAACTCACCTGTTATAGTGTCTATGGTGTGCACCCCCATGACCTCTGTTATAACCAGTCCCCTTTTCATTGAGCCAACGAGCTCCTGCAGGTGAGTCTTTCCCTTTTCTATGTAAAGGTTCGATATACCCACTGTTGGCGTGGTAAGAAACCCCATACGCTGGGCATTGCCCGTTGATTGAGTATTCTCACGCTTTGCATGGTATGTATCGTAAAGGAAGCCCTCACACACTCCTTCCACAACAAGTGGGGTCTTTCTTCTCGGCACCCCCTCACAATCATATGGAGATGTTGCCCATCCTCCGCAAAGAAGCCCATCATCCCATATGTTTATAACAGAGGAGACCACCTTCTTACCCCTTTTGTCTGCCAGCATGGACTTTCCCCTCTGGGTATTGCTTGCAAGAAACGCCCCCCCCAGTGTGCCAAGTATATCTGCCATAACCGTGTTTTCCAGTATTACCGGATAAACCCCACTTTTAATCTCCTTTGCACCGAGCATCTCCACCGCCTTCGTGGCAGCCTTTCTGCCTATCTCATCTGCCCTTACATCGTCTCTTCTATGGCTCATCTCAACCCACCATCCCATCTGTGAGTCTCCATCTTCTGTTGCAACCGCCATAACAGAGCCAGAGCAGAATGTGGCAGCAACTGTTACATCCACCCCGGTGGAGTTTACAGTACGAAAACATGCCCTTCTTTCACCATAAGCTGCTTTTCTCACCCTGTTGACCCTTTTGTCTGTGGCATAGGCTGATTCTTCTATCTTTAATGCCCTGTCTTTATGAACCTCTATATCCACGAAGTCCACCACATCATCAAATATACCAAGAGAGCCTGCATCAACATCTGTCTTAACCGAAGAGGGAAGCGTGAGGGCACTATCTTCTGATACAGAAGAGATACCGTCGGTAACATCCTCTATTAGTGTAGAAAGGACCTTTTCATCAAAGGTGCTTGAGAAACCAAAGCCAAGTCTTTTGTCCTTTATGACCCTTATTCCCACACCCTGTGAGGATGTTACCTTTACAGAGTCAACATTTCTGTGTCTTGCCTCAACTGTTACACCCTCTGTATGCTCCACATATATCTCAAAGGCATCCACCCTGCCTTCAAGCCTCTCTGTGAGCATATCTATAAGGTTGTCCATCTTCTCTCTCATCTGCTCTCTTCCTCCAAGTCCATCACCAGTGCACTCTCGTCACAGGTGGGAAACTTAACACACTTAACACACTCGCCCCATATCTTTTGTGGAAGCACGCTCTTATCTATAGGCACAAAGCCGAGCCTTTTGAAGAAGTCCTCCTTGTAGGTCAGAACGAACACCCTTTTCACCCCAAGTTCTCTTGCCTCTTCAAGACAGGCAGCAACCAGTTCTCTGCCAATGCCCTTTCCTCCCACATCCTTCTTCACCGCCAGCGAGCGTATCTCTGCCAGATCTTCCCACCATATGTGCAGTGCACATACTCCTGCTATCTCTCCATCGAGCTCGTATACAAAGAACTCCCTGCATGTGGAGTATAGCTCTGGCAGGGGTCTGTGTAAGAGTTCGCCTGTCTTTGCAAATGCCTCGAGCAGCTCATATATGGGCTTTATGTCTTTAAGCCGTGCCTTTCTTATCAACTCTTTTCATCCTGCCTGCCGGAGAAGTTCTCTGGCATGCTTCAGTGTTGTCTCTGTAGGTGTGCCACCCCCCAGCATCCTTGCTATATGAGCCACCCTTTCTTCCCCTTCGAGCCTTTTCACCCTCGTTACTGTTCTGCCATCAGGGGTGGCTACCTTTGTTACCAGAAGGTGGGTATCTGCATATGCTGCTATCTGCGGCATATGGGTTATACAGAGCACCTGATGTGTCTTTGACACCCCTTTAAGCCTTCTTGCCACCACCTGTGCCATGGTGGAACCAATGCCTGTGTCTATCTCGTCGAAAATCAGGGTTGGCACCTTTCCCACAGATATAAGGCTCTTTATGGCGAGCATTATCCTTGAAAGCTCTCCACCCGATGCTATCCTGTTCAGTGGTTTTGCCTCCTCTCCGGGGTTGGTGGAGATAAGAAAAAGCACATGCTCTGCTCCTTTTTCTGTAAGCCTGTATC
>DRQE01000173.1 GCA_011371515.1 Deltaproteobacteria bacterium | reverse complement strand
GCATTATAGATGCCATACGGGGGAGCTCCATAATTATCGATGTACCCCTCCCAGCTGATGAGCTTATGGAGAGTCTGCCACCTATGGAGAGGATCCTGTCCCTTACGGCATCCATACCAACACCTCTGCCCGAGACCTCGGTGGCCTCTTCCTTTAGAGATAGCCCGGGGGTGCAGACAAGGAGCAGTATCTCCTCGTCACTCATCCTGTCTATTCTCTCCCTTTTGACCCCACTTTCTATTGCCTTGTTTATGAGGCGCTCTCTGTCTATACCCCTGCCATCGTCTATCACCTCTATAAGGACTGTATCCTTTCTATCCATGGCCCGTATGGTTATACGCCCTGTTTCTGGCTTTCCTGTGTTGACCCTCTCCTGTGGTGGTTCTATACCATGGTCTAAGGCATTCCTTATTATGTGCACCAGTGTATCCGAGAGGGCTTCCAGTATGGATTTATCGAGCCTTATTTCTGCCCCTTCCACTGTAATCTCTGCCTTTTTCTTCATCTGACGCGAGAGGTCTCTTACAACCCGTGGAAGCCCATCGGTTATAAGGCTTAAGGGAACAAGTCTTGCCGAAAGGATGTGGCTGTTGAGCTCTTTAAGGTTTTTTTCGAACCTGTAGAGTGTGTTTCTGAATCTGAAGGGATCTGGTGTGGCACTTAAGTCTTTGAGCTCTGAAAACACCGTTATAAGCCCTGCGGTAAGTCTCAGAAGCTCGTCGAACACCCAGCCCTCGACCTTTATGGTGGAGTGTGGTTTTAAATGCTGTGTTGAAAGAGCAGTGGAGGTGGCAGGGGACTCCGATATAGTACCTTTAAGGGCATTCTCCAGTGTGGTTACTATGGGTGTAGTGTCGATATCGTCTATGGAGAGCCCCTGTTCTATACGGTCTGTCATCTCTTTCAGCACATCCATGGCACTGAAGAGTATAGTTATTATCTCTTCCGATGGGCGCAGCCTTTTTTCTCTTATGGCTGTAAGAAGCCCTTCCTGTGCATGGGCAAAGCGCATCATCTTCTTATACCCCATGGAGGCACACATGCCCTTTATGGAGTGGTAATGCCTGAAGAGGCTTTCCTGTACCTTCCCGTCAAAGGGGGTCTTCTCAAGGTTTACGAGCTCTTTCTCTATGCGGGCAAGACGGTCTCTTACCTCTTCTACGAATATTTTTTTGTAATCGGGTTTGTTCATCTTACTGGAAGGACTCCAGAATCTTTTTGTACACTGCCTCTGGCTCTATCACATCGAACAGTACTCCTCTGTAGCGCATCTTTGCGCTCAGGTATTCATCCCGCTCTTCGTTTGCGGGCAGAAAGGTGCAGTCTTTTTTGTCCACGAACCTCGGGCTTACATCCCCAAGGGAGAGGGCAAACCTTCTATCGTCCTTGCTAAGTATGATTATGGTAAAGGGCGGTGAGGTGCTCTCCTCTTTTGAGAACAGCCCCTTTATGTCTGCCACCACAACGAGCTCTGTTCTGTGGGTAATTATACCCCTTACAGGAGGTTCTGCATGGGGCAGGAAGAATATGTTTTCTGCCACCATGACCCCTTCGATAGATGCTGTGTCTATGGCGAACCTTCTCTGGTCTAAAAGGAATATAAGCATATCATAGCTTGAATCTGGCTATTGTATTTTTAAGCTCCGCAGAAAGTTCAGACAGCTTTTCTGCTGCCTTTACCGTATCCTCTATGGCATCCTGATGTTTCTCAACGGCTCTGTCCACATTCTCTGTAACCTTGAGGTTTCTTTCCACTATGGCGGCTGACTCTTCTATAACGGAGACGGTCTCGTGGGAAGTGGCCTTCTGTCTTTCCGTTATACTAAGCACCATTGTAGCCTTTTCTGCAACCTCTGCCGTGTAGCCCGTTATCTCGTCCAGTATGTCTCTTATGCGTCTTATATCTTCCCTTCCTTCTTTTATCGAGTGGGTTCCCTCGTTTGCCATTATTACCACCTTTTCTATCTCTTTTGCAAGCTCTCTTACGATGTATTCCACCTCTTTGGCACTTTTGGAGGTATTGTCGGCAAACCTTCTGAATTCCTCGGCAACGGTGAGAAAACGGGTTCTGTCTGCTTCTGTCTTTGTTGCCTCTATAGTGGCATTGAGTGCGAGAAGGTCTGTCTGCTTGGATATGTGTGTTATGGCATCGAGCACCCTTGGTATGTCGTCCAGCTTTTCTTTGAGCTCTGTTACAGATTTTGCCATCTTTTCCATTCCAGAGAATATTTCCTCAAACCTTTCTATCACAGAGGTTGCCCGCCCGACACCACGCTGTACCATGGTGTTAACCTTCTGGGAGGAGGCTGCCTGCTGGGTGGTCTTTTCTGCCACTTGGTCTGCAAGTTTTGAAACCTCTTTTATCTTCTCAGAGGCTGTGTTTATGTGTCTTGCCTGATCTATGGCGCCGTTGAATATCTGAGAGGTGCCTGTTATTACCTGCTTGGCTGTCTCCTCTCCATGGCTTATAACCTTTGTTAGCACCTTCTGGGTCTCGCCGAGTTCTTCCACCGTGTTCTTTATGTGTCCCACAAGCTCTCTCAGGTTGGTAAACACCTGTAACAGGCATCTTTCCAGTTCAGTGGTCTCATCGGGAAAGCTCTTCTTGGTAAGCCTTGGCTCTGTGTTCACATCGAGCTCTCCAGAGCTTACCTTTTCTGTCATCTTTTTAAGATAAGAGAAATCCCTTGTAAACCTTTTCGTGAAGACAGAGCCAAGTATAAGCCCTATGAGTATTGCCACCAGAAACCCAAGGGGCAGCCGCATCCATTCCACGACCCCCATCTTTTCCACCATGTCTGGTGCAAAGGCTGCAACAGCAACGACGGCGATAAAGCCGAAGATGAACTTGTATCCTATGGGTACTTTCATGCCATCATCCTTCAGGAAACAAAGTGCTGATAACCTTGGCTTGTGTCAATGGCAAGCTCTTCTCCTCTGTCAAGCACCTTTGTGCCCTTACCCTCTGTTACGATACCTATGGGGGTTACCCTTATGTTGAGCCTTCGAGCCAGAAGCTCTACGGCATCCTTCTTTTCGGGCGGTGAGGTAAACAAAAGCTCATAGTCCTCTCCACCTGTAAGGGCAAGCCAGAGCTTGTGGTCTCTGTTCCTCGGATAATCCAGCATCTCCTGTGAGAGGGGAAGCCTCTCACACTCTATTATGGCTCCCACATTGCTCTGCTCTGTTATATGCCCAAGGTCTCTTACGAGACCATCGCTTACGTCTATCATGGCATGTGCAAGTCCCTTTTCGGCAAGGGCTCTTGCCATACCAACCCTTGCAACAGGGTTTAAGTGTTTGAGCACTGCCTCCCTGTAGCTCACATTTTCAAGTGCAGCAATGCCTTCCTCACTGAGTATCTCAAGCCCAAGTGCACTGTCGCCAGTGGTTCCTGTTATGTATATCACATCTTCGGGTTTTGCTCCACTTCTGTAGACAACTTTGTGTTTGTCTGCCTCACCCACAAGGGTTGTGGTAATGGATAGAGACTCTGCCTTTGATGTGTTGCCACCAACAAGATGTATGCCATAGTCTGCAATCGAGTCTTTTATACCCCTGTAGAGTTCCTCTACAAGCTCAAAGTCTGTATCCTCTGGCATGCTGATTGCTGTAAGAAGAAATAACGGGGTGCCGCCCATTGCAGCTATGTCTGATACGGATATACTAACCGCCTTTCTGCCTATGTAGTAGGGTGGGGTATAGTCCTTTTTGAAGTGAACCCCCTCGATGAGAGAGTCTATCGTAAGAAGAAGGCATCGCTTCTCTGTTATGGCGGTTACAGATGTATCGTCTCCTATGGATTTGATTATGCGGGGATGTCCTGTCCTGAAGGTTTCGCGAATTTTATCTATTATGTGGTCTTCGCCAAGTTTTTTTATCTTCATTCAACATCACGGGCTTGTATGTAGCCTTTTTACGGCTTTCGTCTTTCTTGCCTCTTTTTTGTTCTTCTTTTTGAGCACCAGTTCGAGCACTTCGTCCATGTGCTTTACCGGTATGATTTTCAGCTTCTTTCTTACATTCTCTGGCACCTCTTCGAGGTCTTTCTTGTTCTGTTCTGGTATTATAACCGTTTTTATCTTGCCCCTGAGTGCTGCAAGGCACTTCTCCTTTATGCCACCCACAGGAAGCACCCTTCCTCTGAGTGTTATCTCGCCTGTCATGGCTATGTCTTTGTCTACAGGTATCTGTGTCAGCACCGATACCATTGCCGTTGCCATGGTTATACCTGCAGATGGTCCGTCTTTTGGTATGGCTCCTGCGGGCACATGTATATGGATGTCTGTCTTTTTGTAGAAGTCCTCGTCAAGGCCGAACCGTTTTGCCCTCGAGCGTATGTAACTTAAGGCAGCCTGTGCACTCTCTTTCATCACCTCACCCATGTGGCCTGTAAGGGTAAGCTGCCCTCTGCCTTTCATTGTTGTGGCTTCCACATAGAGGATTTCTCCACCCGTTGGTGTCCATGCAAGCCCTGTTGCCACACCAATCTCGTCCGCTTCCTGTTCCCCCTCTGATATGTACTTCGGTACACCAAGGTATTCGTGCAGGTTTTCTGGAGTTATCTCGTGGTGTTGCAGTTTGCCTGCTGCCACATGCTTTGCCACCTTACGGCATATGGCTGCAATCTCCCTTTCAAGCCCACGCAGCCCTGCTTCCCTCGTATATTCGTTTATAATCTTTCTTACCGCCTCGTCTGTTATGGTGATGAGTTCGGGTTTCAGCCCGTTCTCTTTTATCTGCCTTGGTATTATGTATCGCTTGGCTATGGCAAGTTTTTCTTCTTCTGTATAGCCCGGTATCTCTATTATCTCCATCCTGTCCTTCAGGGGAGCAGGTATTGGGTCTGTAAGGTTTGCCGTGGCTATGAACATAACCTTCGAAAGGTCGAAGGGCAGATTCAGGTAATGGTCGCTGAAGGCATGGTTCTGCTCGGGGTCCAGCACCTCGAGAAGCGCAGATGAGGGGTCTCCCCTGAAGTCTGCGCCTATCTTGTCTATCTCATCGAGCATGAATACAGGGTTCAGCGTGCCTGCCTGTTTCATACCCTGTATGATTCTGCCCGGCAGTGCTCCCACATAGGTTCTTCGGTGCCCTCTTATCTCTGCCTCGTCCCTTATACCGCCAAGGGAGATTCTTACAAACTTTCTGCCCAGTGCCTTTGCTATGGACCTGCCAAGTGATGTCTTACCAACACCGGGTGGACCAACAAAACATAGTATTGGACCTTTGGTCTTTCTCTTGAGTTTCCTTACAGCGAGATATTCGAGTATTCTTTCCTTGACCTTTTCGAGGTCATAGTGGTCTCTGTCGAGTATCTCCTTTGCGCGCTGTATGTTGAGGGTATCCCTTGTCTGTTTGCTCCATGGCAGCTCCACAAGCCACTCAAGGTAGGTTCTGGTTATGGTTGCCTCTGCGGCATCGGGGTGCATCATCTCGAGGCGTTCCACCTGCTTTATAGCCTCTTTTTCCACCTCTGGTGGCATCTTTGCCTTCTTTATCTTCTCCCTGAACTCTTCGAGCTCCTCGGCTGTCTCTTCCATGTCACCCAGCTCGCTCTTTATAGCCTTGAGTTGCTCACGCAGGTAGTACTCACGCTGGGTTTTGTCCATCTCCTCTTTTGCCTGATTCTGTATCTTTGCCTGCACCTGTGCGAGCTGGTATTCCTTTGTAAGAAGCTCGTTCACCCGCTCGAGTCTCTTTACAGGGTCAAGGGTTTCAAGCACACTTTGAGCCTCTTTTATCTTGAGCCCCAGATTTGCTGCAACAAGGTCTGCAAGTCTGCCGGGGTCCTGTATGTTCTCAAGTATCATCATAACCTCGGGGAAGACTACCTTGCCAAGAGAGGTGAGCTTTTCGAGCAACTCCTTTACATTGCGCATAAGAGCCTCAACCTCTATGGGTGGGTTCTCCAGAAGTGTCTCTTTCAGTTTGGTTATCTCTACAGAATAGAAGGGCTCTGTCTGAAGAAACCTGTTTATTCGTGCCCTCTGCAAGCCCTGCACCAGAACCTTCACCTTGCCATCGGGCAGCTTCATCATCCTCATTATCATGCCCACGGTACCGAACTCATAGAGGTCGTTGGGCATGATGTCTTCTTTGGTTATATCCTTCTGTGTGGTAAGGAATATGAGGCGGTCTCTCGTGAGTGCGTAATCTATGGCGTTTATCGAGAGGTCTCTGCCAACGAATAGTGGCACTATCATGTAGGGGAATATAACCACATCTCTTAACGGTAGAAGTGGCAGGACCCCCGGTATTATCGGTTCATCTTCTTCGGTCTTCTTTTCTGTCTCTTCTGCGAAGGGCTCTTCGGGTATTACTTTTTTTTCTTCCTCCATCGTCAACACTCCTTCTATGCAGGTTCTATCTCCACCCGCTTTGGTCTGCCCCGTTTTTCCTCCACCCGTGGTAATGTTATCTTAAGTATGCCCTTGCTGTATACTGCTTTTATGTGGTTCGTGTTGACAGGCAGTGGCAGTTCTATAACCCTGAATATCCTTCCGAAGGAACGCTCCATGCAGACATAGTTTATGTTTCTGTCGTCGAAGCACTCGTATTTGAAAGCCTTTATATTGATGGTGTCCCTGAAGGCAACCACCTCTATGTCCTCCCGCCTCACCCCCGGCATCTCCACCTCTATGATGAGCTCCTTGGAGGTGGAATACATGTCGATGTATGGCATGTGGCTTACCAGCTCTGTGCACTGGGGGTCGTCGGTTATACCATCCTGAATGAACTGCAGGGTGTTGTTCTCTCCAAGGGAGGAGTCGTTCAGCATCTTCTTCGGGGTCTTTGCCATAGAGCCTCACAAGAGTTTTTTAAGGAACCTTCTGAGCTCTCCACGAAACTCTTTTCTTTTAAGAGAGAAGGCTATGTTTGCCTTTATAAAGCCCAGCTTGTCTCCTGCGTCGTATCTTGTGCCCTCGAACTCGCAGGCATATACCTTTTCTGTTGAAAGAAGGTTCCTTATGGCGTCTGTAAGCTGAACCTCGCCACCTCTTCCGGGCTGGGTATTCCTGAGGGCATCGAAGATTCTCGGGGTGAGTATGTATCTGCCCATTATTGCAAGGTTAGAGGGTGGCTTATCCTCTGGCTTTTCAACAAGGTCTTCCACTTCGTATACGCCTTGTGCCACCTTTCTGCCCTTTATTATTCCGTACATGAAGGCCTTACTTCTTGGCACCCTTTCTACTGCAAGCACAGAGCCACCGAACTGCTGGTAGACATCCATCAACTGCTTCATCACGGGTATCTTTGAGTCAATTATATCATCACTCAAGAAAACTGCAAATGGCTCGCCACATACCACATTCTCTGAATGCATTATGGCATCTCCAAGCCCTTGGGCTATTTTCTGTCGTACATAGACATATTCGGCAAGTTCTGACAATTGTTTAACCCTTTTTTCAAGTTCTTCTTTACCTTTCTCAAGAAGGAATGCCTCGAGTTCAGGGTCTCTATCGAAGTAGTCCTCTATTGCGGTCTTGCCCCTGCTTGTAACTATTATGATCTGCTCTATACCTGAATCCTTTGCTTCCTCGATGGAGTACTGGATAAGGGGCTTATCCACTATAGGAAGCATCTCCTTCGGTATCGTCTTGGTTATGGGTAGAAAACGGGTGCCAAAACCTGCTGATGGAAAGACAGCCTTTCTTACTTTCATAGAGGTGATAATATTAGTTTTTTTTACATAAGTCAAGCCCTTGTTTATGTGGCACCCTTTGACAGCGGTAACCTT
>DRQE01000172.1 GCA_011371515.1 Deltaproteobacteria bacterium | reverse complement strand
GAAGCACTGCTGCAATGCGCTCAAGCCCCATACCTGTGTCTATACTGGGGTTTGGCAGGGGCTCGAGGCTGCCGTCAGGCTGGCGGTTGTATTCCATAAAGACAAGGTTCCAGAGTTCGAGGTATCTATCGCAGTCGCACCCAACGGCGCATGATGGTCTGCCACAGCCTGCTTCCTCGCCTTGGTCTATGAGTATCTCGGAGCAGGGCCCGCAGGGACCTGTGTCTGCCATACTCCAGAAGTTATCTGCCTCACCCATGCGAACGACCCTATCGGGTGGAAGCCCTATCTTCTCTATCCAGAGCCTTTCTGCCTCTTCGTCTTCCTCGAAGACCGTTGCCCAGAGTTTTTCGGCAGGAAGGCCCACCACACGGGTTAGAAACTCCCATGCAAACTCTATTGCCTCCTCCTTGAAGTAATCGCCAAAGGAGAAGTTGCCCAGCATCTCAAAGAATGTGTGGTGTCGTGCCGTGTAGCCCACATTCTCAAGGTCGTTGTGCTTGCCACCCACCCTCATACACTTCTGGCAGCTTGCAGCCCTCCTGTAGTCTCTCTTTTCTTCACCAAGAAATACCCTTTTGAACTGCACCATCCCTGCATTGGTAAATAGAAGGGTGGGGTCATTCTGCGGCACAAGGGATGAAGAGGGTACAACCCTGTGTCCCTTTGAACTGAAGTAATCGAGGAAACTCTTTCTTATCTCTGATGCCTTCATACTCAGAACCTGTCTATGTCGTCTTTTTCTACCTCTATCGTTTCTTCTTCGCCAGAGCCACCGCTTTCTTCAAACTCCTTCCAGCCGGCATCACTCGTGGCTGTTATGCCCTTTACCTTGAGGGCAAAGTCGTCGGAGTTTGAGGCTTGCTTTAGTGCCTCATCGTAGGATATGAGCCCTTTGTTCAGAAGGTGCAGCAACGACTGGTCAAATGTCTGCATACCGTAGGTTACCTGCCCCTTTGCTATTGCGTCCGGTATCTCTTTGGTCTTTTCCTTGTCCTCGATGCATTCTCTTATCCTTGCGGTGGATATCATAACCTCCACGGCAGGCACCCTGCCTTTTCCATCCTTTCTGGGAAGAAGCCTCTGTGAGATTACCCCCTTGAGAATACCAGCAAGCTGTATCCTTATCTGTTTCTGCTGGTAGGGTGGAAAGACAGAGACTATACGGTTTACCGTCTCCATGGCATCTATGGTATGCAGGGTAGAGAGCACAAGATGTCCTGTCTCTGCTGCCATAAGGGCAATCTCTATGGTCTCCATGTCACGCATCTCGCCAACCATTATGACATCAGGGTCTTGTCTGAGGGCTCCTCTCAGTGCCTCAGCAAAGGATACTGTATCCACCCCTATCTCACGCTGGTTTATAATACTCTTTTTATCTTTGAATAGGAACTCTATGGGGTCCTCTATGGTTATAATATTACAGGAGCGTGTGGAGTTTATGTGCTCTATCATGGCTGCAAGGGTGGTGGACTTACCACTGCCAGTTATACCTGTGACCAGTATTAAGCCTCTTACCTCCTGCGAGAGCTTCTTTAGAATAGGCGGAAGATTCAGCTCCTCAAAGTTTCTTATGTTCATGGGTATGACCCTGAAGACTATACCCACGGCACCGCGCTGCTGAAATATGTTGCCCCTGAATCTTCCAAGCCCCGGCACACTGTAGGCTATATCTACCTGATGTTTCTCCCTGAAGGTCTCCTTCTGTGCCTCGTTCATTATACGGGTGGCACAGCGGGTGACATCGTCTGGTGAGAGCCGTGGATGGTTCCTTATGGGTAGAAGCCTTCCGTTGACCCTCAGTACCGGTGGAAGCCCAGCCTTTATGTGCACATCCGAGGCTTGCTCCCTTACTGCAAAGTTCAGTATTGCATGAAGGTCGATAGCCATAGCTTATGGGTCCTCCTTTTTATTTCAGTGTTTTACACCGTAATACTCAAAGACCTTCTGCTCTATCTCTTTGGTAACCTCTGGATGTTCCAGTAGGTACGCTCTTGCAGCCTCTCTGCCTTGGCCGAGCCGTTCCTTGCCGTAAGAGAACCATGAACCACTCTTTCCTATGATGCCTGTCTTGACGCCAAGGTCCAGAATGTCTCCCTCTCTGGATATGCCGTGGTTGAATATTATGTCGAACTCGCAGTCCCTGAAGGGTGGGGCAAGTTTGTTTTTAACAATCTTTACCCTCGTGCGGTGTCCCACAACCGTGTCTCCTGTCTTTATCGGGGAACCTCTTCTTATCTCAAGCCTGAGTGAAGCGTAAAACTTGAGAGCATTTCCACCCGTGGTTGTCTCTGGACTTCCGTAGAACTGGCCTATCTTGTGGCGTATCTGGTTTATAAATACCATACAGGTTTTGCTCTTGCTTATGGTGGCTGTAAGTTTTCTCAGTGCTTGGCTCATGAGCCTTGCCTGAAGCCCCATGTGAGAGTCTCCCATATCTCCCTCTATCTCTGCCTTGGGCACAAGTGCTGCCACAGAGTCTATAACTATTATATCCACAGCACCACTTCTAACAAGAAGGTCTGCTATCTCAAGTGCCTGCTCACCCGTGTCGGGCTGGGAAAGCAGCAGGTCTTCCACCTTCACTCCAAGCTTTCTTGCATACTCCACATCGAGGGCGTGTTCTGCGTCTATGAATGCTGCAGTGCCTCCACCCTTCTGCGCCTCTGCTATTATGTGTAGAGACAGGGTGGTCTTACCGGAGGACTCGGGCCCAAATATCTCCACAACCCTGCCTCTGGGCACTCCACCTATACCAAGGGCTATGTCGAGAGCAGGTGAGCCTGTGGATATGGTGGAAATGTCCTTTATGACCGCCTCACCCTTGCCAAGGCGCATTATCGAGCCCTTACCAAACTGCTTTTCTATCTGGCTTATGGCAAGCTCTATTGCCTTCTGTCTGTCCTGTGGTGGCTGTGTAGACATAACTTAAACCTCCTGTTTTTTTAAATCCTTAAAGCGTATATATTTAAGAGGGGTGTGTATGGCACCCCTTGGGTTGAGCTCACTTTTAAAGAGTATTATACCATCTGCAACAAAGGATTCACAGATTGCAGGCTTTATGCGCTCAAGCTCTCGAGAGAGCTTTGCCCTTTGAGCCTCCTTCTTTATCCTGCAGAGCGTGAGGTGTGGCCTGAATGGTCTCTGTTCGGGCTCAAAGCCGTGCCCCTCAAGGCCCTTTTCAACCCTTTCGTAGAGCAGAGAAAGCTCTGGGCTATGTCTTACGCCTATCCACAGCACCCTTGGTGCCCTTAAGGATGGAAAACCGCCCACATCGGCTATGACCAACTCAAAGGGGCTTGTCTCAGAGCCTATCTTCTCAAGTGTTCTTTCTATAGGTTCAATCCTTTCTTTTTCCACGCTGCCGAGAAACTTAAGTGTTATGTGCAGTGTGGAGGGCTTGACCCAAGATACATCCGGCAGCCTCTCCTTGAGCCCGTCTATCAGGGTAGCAATCTTCTTTTTTATGTCCTCTGGAATCTCTATGGCTATAAAGGTTCTTATCTTTTCCAACGCTATGGATACCTCTATGTGCTTGAGACAAACTCCTCTATGATTTCAAGTGCCTTAAGCACGGTCTTATCCCTTATCTCTCTTCTTGAGCCCTGAAACTGAAACCTCTCTGCTTTCATCCTTCTGCCATCTGTT
>DRQE01000171.1 GCA_011371515.1 Deltaproteobacteria bacterium | reverse complement strand
GTGAACCTTCTGTTTCGCCTCGTTACAGAAGCAGCCAGAATTCTGGGCGATGAGTACGATGTGGAGATAGTGGAATACCACCACCGCCACAAAAAAGACGCTCCCTCTGGCACAGCCCTTAGAATTGCAGAACTTATAGCCCACACCCTCGGTAGAGACCTCGATAAGGTTGCCGTATACGGAAGAAAGGGCATTACAGGAGAGCGCACTACCGAAGAGATAGGCATACAGAGTGTGCGTGCTGGAGACATCGTGGGAGACCACATAGTGCTCTTTGCTGGCTCTGGGGAACGACTCGAGCTCACCCACAGGGCACACTCACGCACCACCTTTGCACGGGGAGCCGTCAAGGCAGCCCTGTGGCTGGTGGACAGAGACACAGGGCTATATGACATGCAGGATGTACTGGGCTTAAGATGAGAATACAGCAGGAACCTTGCAGAATCTTTTGCCCGTGGTATACATAGAGATGGCAAACAAAAAACAGAGGGAGGTTTTTGATGACTGGCTTTTTAAGGTATATTCTGGTGGTGGCTTTTCTTGTAGTGGCTGTGCCCTCCTACGGGTTCGAGGGCAAGGCATGCACCGAGGACAAAGGCTGCAGGGGTGATTGTGCAAAGTGTCATACCCTTACAAAGAAAGAGGCAACAAAACTTCTTAAGGCAGAAAAACTTAAGGCAAAGGTGCTGGCTGTAAAGCCCTCGCAGGTAAAAGGGCTGTGGGCTGTAGAAGTCGAAAAGGGTGGAAAGAGGTTCGTCGTATATGTGGACTTTGCCAAAAAGTACCTTGTTGAGGGCAGATTCACTCCACTCGCAGACCTTGGCAAACCCATACTCAGAAAGGTGGATGTGGCAAGTATCCCCACAAAGGATGCAATCCTTCTCGGCAGCAAGAAGGCAAAACACAAGATAATAATATTCGATGATCCCGATTGCCCCTACTGTAAGAAACTGCACGGAGAGCTGAAAAAGATAGTAAAAAAGCGCAAAGACATTGCCTTTCTAATAAAGATGTATCCCCTACCCGTACATCCTGAAGCCTACGATAAGGCAAAAGCCATAGCGTGCAAGAAGAGCCTTAAACTTCTCGAGGATGCCTTTGCAGGAAAGAAACTTCCACCACCCTCTTGCGATACTACGGTGATTGATGATAATATAAGACTTGCGAGAAAACTCGGTATAAATGGAACACCTGCAATTATACTTCCTGATGGAAGGCTGATACCGGGCTATGTGGATGCCGAGCTACTTGTCGAGATTCTTGAGGCGAAACAGTAAGAGCCGGTGGGGAGATTCGAACTCCCGACCTACTGATTACGAATCAGTTGCTCTGCCTCTGAGCTACACCGGCTTACATGAAAATGGTAAATGATGTGGCGCCGATTGTCAAGAAGTAGGGCTCACTATTTATAGCGCAAACCCGAAGGGAGCAGAAGAATATGCCTGAAAAGGTTCTCATAATAGAAGACGACAGGCTCTCGGCACAGATGCTCAGGGATATTCTTCATGCCCATGGCTATCAGACCATGTGTGCCCACGACGGAAGAGAGGGGCTGGAGCTTGCCAGAAGAGAAGAGCCAGACGTAGTGCTTCTCGACCTCGTGCTTCCGGGAATGAACGGGGTAAGTATATGCGAGGCCGTAAGGGCGCTTGAAACACACAAAAGGCCCTCTATAATCATAGTCTCCCACAGAGGTGAAAAGAAGACCATCGCTGAAGCCCTGCAAAAAGGGGCAGACGACTTTCTGGTAAAACCTGTGGACGAGCTTGAGCTTCTTGCAAGACTAAGGGCACAGACAAGGCTCATAAGATTCCACCGTGAGCTGGAAGAGGACAAACGAAACCTTCAGGCACTCCTTGACATAACACGCGCTATAAGTGCAACTCTGGATACCAATAAGGTCCTGCAGATACTGGTAGAGAGGGTGGCAAATGTTACAAATGCTGTAAGATGCTCCATAGTGCTCATAGCAACGGACTCTGAAGGCTATGTGCTTGCCTCACACGACGACAAGTCACTTACAAACTTCAAGATAAACCTCGTAAGATACCCGGAAATACAGGAAGTACTGAAGACCAAGTCCACCATAGTGCTTGAAGACATGGTGAACCACCCGCTACTTAAGCCCGTAAGAGACCACATAAGAAATCTCGTCGGCATGAGTGTGCTGGTAGTCCCAATAGTATTTCACGAAGAAGTGCTTGGAACACTCTTTCTGAGAAGCCGAAAGGCAGGCAAGGGCTTCACTAAAAAGGAGATAGACTTCTGCCAGATAGTTGCCAACTCCTCGTACCATGCAATAAAGAATGCAAAGCTATTCGAAAAGATAAAGAAAGAGAAGGAACACCTCAAGGAGATAGCCATAAGAGACTCTCTTACCATGCTATACAACCACAACTTCTTCTACACACGCCTTGAAGAAGAGTTCGACAGAGCCGTAAGATACGAGACCCCGCTCTCTCTAATAATGATGGATGTGGATGACTTCAAACGCATAAACGACACCTATGGGCACAGAACGGGCGATACGGTTCTCAAGGAAATAGCCAACATAATAAAGAAGAGCGTTAGAAAGAGCGATATTGTTGCCCGCTATGGTGGAGAGGAGTTTGTTGCCCTTCTGCCACACACCCCTTTAAGTGGTGCGGTGGAAGAGGCTGAAAGAATCCGCAAACTCATAGAAGAACACTGCTACGCAGGGCTTCTGACAGAAAGTGTCACAGTGAGCGCAGGGGTTGTCTCCTACCCTGAAAAGATAGTGATGAACAGCGTGGATCTCGTAAACCTTGCCGACGAGGCTCTCTACAGGGCAAAGGCATCAGGCAAAAACCGTGTAGAGGTGGTCTGAAAGCCCTGCTCCACGCCAAAGCCTGCCTGAAACTTTTACAGGGCAGCCAGTACCACCCCATAACTTACAGAAAAGGGGCTACTCTTTAACCCCCTGCAGGTTTCCTCAAGC
>DRQE01000170.1 GCA_011371515.1 Deltaproteobacteria bacterium | reverse complement strand
CAGTTTTACCATAAGCAACTACGGCACCTTTGGGGGACTATTTGCAACCCCAATAATAAATCTACCTGATGTGGCAATCCTTGGCACGGGCAGAATCGAAGACCGCCCATGGGTTAAGGAAGGACAGATTGTGGTAAGAAAGATTCTACCCCTCTCACTCACCTTCGACCACAGGGTGGTAGATGGCAGCGAGGCTGCCATCTTTCTTAACCGTGTAAAGGGTTATCTTGAAGACCCCGGGCTTATGTTCATAGAAAGTCTGTAAGCTCAAGAGGCAGACACCCTTGCAAGCCTTCCCTCACAGACCTGCCAGTTTATGTTGCGCATGAAGGCATCTATGTAGGGTGGTCTTTTCACTCCATAGTCTATCATGTAGGCGTGCTCGTAGACATCTATGACGAGCACAGGCTTGAGCCCTGCTGGAAGCCCCATCGAATGGGTATCGAGACACCAGTTTACAAGCCTCTCCTCGTTCATGCACATGCCCAGCACAACCCATCCCCTTGCAGCCATTGCACAGGCTTTGAACTCTTCCTGCCAGCGCTCGAAGGAGCCAAAGTCCTTTGCAATAAGCTCCTTGAGTGCACCACCTTCAAGGCTTCCATTACCACCCAGATTCTCAAAATAAAGCTCATGCAACACCACTCCATTCATGGCAAAGCTCTCTTCCACCTTCAGTGCCCTGAGCTCACTGTAGACCTGATTGGCACTGGAAAGGTCCACCGCTTTAAGTTTCTCCCTTATCTCGTTGAGTTTCTTGACATATCCTGCATACAGCACATCTATGTGCTGTGAGAGTTGCTCATCCGAAATGCCGTCGAGCCCTTTGAGGCTGAACTCCTTTGCAGTGTAACTCATAACACACCTCCATCTTAAAGGTTTTTTGACACCTATCCATATCCAGATTAATAGCCCTAAAATTCAGCTTGTCAAGAGGTGTATTTTCTGGAGCTGAAAAGCTCTTTGTGTTTTGCAAGGTAGTAGACCACCGCGCAGTTGAAAACGAGAATACCCAGCTTTATGGGGGTTATATCGCGGATGACCTCGTAGAGCTCAAAGGGTATGAAAAGGGATGTGGAAACAACGGTGAGCCATTCTGCCCATCTTCTTCTTATGTAGAGCCCGTAACCCTCTACAAATGCAAGCACACTCAGAAGAAAGAGCACCCCTGACGCACCCCATATGGTGTGGTTTCCTATAAGGCCTGCTTTCTCGATTAAATACTGTACATAGTGGTTTTCGGTGTTCATGTTGAGGTAGTCTGCAAGCCCCTCTGCAAGGGCTCCCATGTCTTTGTCGAGAAAGGCAAGCACACCAAGAGCCAGTGCAAGCTCTATAACACCCACTATAAACTTCTGTGCAATTATGACCTTTAGAAAGTATGCCTTCTTCTCCTCTGTCATCAGAGCCTTACTGTTATACCCCTTCTTTTGAGATACTCTTTTGCCTCTCTTATGGTGAACTCACCAAAGTGGAATATACTTGCTGCAAGGGCGGCATCTGCCATACCACGGGTGAATGCCTCGTAAAGATGCTCAAGTGTGCCTGCCCCACCAGAGGCTATAACCGGTATGGAGACTGCCTCTGCCACAGCCCTTGTAAGCTCTATATCGTAGCCATCCTTTGTGCCGTCCTTATCCATGCTCGTAAGAAGTATCTCTCCTGCGCCAAGCTCCTGAACCCTTCTTGCCCACTGAATGGCGTCTATACCCGTGGGTCTTCTTCCGCCATGGGTGTATACCTCCCAGCCGCCGTCTCTCCTTTTGGCATCTATGGCAACCACTATACACTGTGAGCCAAACCTTTCTGACGCCTCTTTTACGAAGTCAGGGTTTCTGACGGCAGCAGTGTTTATTGAGACCTTATCAGCCCCTGCATTAAGGAGTGCCCTTATGTCCTCTATGGTGTTTATACCTCCGCCCACTGTAACGGGCATGAAGACCACCTCGGCTGTTCTTCTTGCCACCTCAAGCATGGTCTTTCTTCCCTCGCTCGAGGCGGTTATGTCAAGAAACACAAGCTCGTCTGCACCCTGCTCATCATATATGCGGGCACATTCTACAGGGTCTCCTGCATCACGCAGCTGGACGAAACTTATACCCTTTACGACCCTTCCGTCTTTGACATCGAGACAGGGTATGATTCTCTTTGCAAGCATAACTCAGTCAGCCAACCTCTTTATTGCCTCTTCAAGCTCTATGGTGCCATCGTATAGGGCTCTGCCTACTATGGCACCTGCCACACCACACTTTTTGAGCTCCTCTATATCCTCTATGGTTGTAACCCCACCAGAGGCTATAACCCCACTGCCCACCTCGGCTACAAACCTTCTTATACCGTCGAAGTCAGGGCCCATGAGCATTCCATCCCTTGAAATCTCTGTGTAGATGAACCACTCTATACCCTTCTCTTTGAACCTTTTTGCAAGCTGGTATGGCTTTAGTGTTGCCACCTCAACCCATCCCTTTATGGCAACACGACCATCCTTTACATCTATACCAACGGCGACTCTACCGGGATACCTTCTCGAAAGCTCTTCCACAAGCTCTGGCTTCTCCGTTGCCACCGTGCCAAGCACTATGCGCCTTACCCGTGGCAGTGAAAGGTATGCCTCTGCCGCATCAACCGTTCTTATTCCTCCACCAACCTGTAGTGGAACATCCACCGTTTCTGCAATCTCTTTTATAAGTGGATAGCTTACTGGCTCGCCCCTGACCGCACCATCGAGGTCCACCACATGGACAAGCTCTGCGCCCTTTTCCTTCCACATGAGGGCAACCTCACGGGGTGAGTCATAGTAGACCGTTTCATCCTCCATACGGCCCTGCCTGAGCCTTACGCATCTACCCTGTTTTATGTCTATCGCTGGTATCAGAAGCATCACTACCTCAGTTTGCTGAAGTTCTCGAGAAGTTTAAGCCCCACAGACTGGCTCTTTTCAGGGTGAAACTGCACACCGAAGATGTTGTCCTGCTCGATGCTGCTCGTAAACTCTATTCCATAGTCTGTGGTGGTAAGCACACAGTCCTTATCAGCTGGCACCACATAGTAGGAGTGGACGAAGTAGAAGTATGCCTCATCGGGTATGTCTTTGAGAAGCCGAGACTCCTTCTTTCTTATCTTTATGGTGTTCCACCCCATGTGTGGCACCTTAAGTGGGGCTCCTACAGGGTCTTTCATATCCACGGGGAATGCCTTAACCCTTCCCTTTATTATGCCAAGTCCTCTGTGAAGCCCGCCCTCTTCACTCTCTTCAAAGAGAAGCTGTAGCCCGAGGCATATCCCGAGGAAGGGCCTTCCGCTCTCTATGAACTCCCTTATCACCCCTGTAATGCCCAGCCTTTCCACACCATCCATACATGCCCTGAAGGCACCGACCCCCGGTAGCACAAGATGTGTTGCCCGCAGTATCTCTTCTTTACTGGATGTTACGGTGGCTCTTGCACCAACGTGCTCGAAGCCCTTGGCAACACTCCTGAGATTGCCCATTCCGTAGTCTATTATTGCTACTTCAGACATCCCTTTGTTGAGAGAACCCCCTTTATCCTTCTGTTCTTTGTCGTTGCCTCCATAAGCGCCCTTGCAAGTGCCTTGAAAATGGCCTCTATCGAGTGGTGCGGGTCTCTACCGTAGTGGAGTATCACATGGAGGTCTGCCCCAAGGGTGCTGGCGAAGGCACGCAAGAATTCCTCAACAAGTGTGGTGCCCAGCGGTGGCATGCCCTCTTCCGTTCTGGGCTTTCTTCGTGGCAGCTTCACCCTGTATTCAAGGTTGGGTCTGCCTGCAATATCCACAACCACCTCTGCAAGGGCATCAATCATGGGTATCTTCATAGCACCGAAGCGCTGTATGCCCTTCTTATCACCCAGTGCCTCTGCCATCGCCTGACCGAGACAGAGCCCCACATCCTCTACAGTGTGGTGGTAGTCCACCTCAATGTCTCCTGTTGCCTTTATCTTAAGGTTGAAAAGGGCGTGACGGCCAAGGCTTTCGAGCATGTGGTCGAAAAAAGGTATGCCTGTCTCAACCGCTGTTCTGCCTGTGCCATCAAGCTCTATATCAACGGTTATGTCTGTCTCCCTCGTCTTTCTTTTTACCCTGCCTTTGCGTGCCATCTTTACTTCTCCTCCCTTCTTATGGCAACACTGAGCCTGTGTGCCTCAAGCCCCTCTGCACGGGCAAGCCTCTCTGTAAGCGGGGCAAGGGCGTTGAAGCCCTCAGGGGTTATAAGGGTTATGCCCGAAAACTTCAAAAAGTCATACACCCCAAGGGGCGAGAAGAACCTTGCCGTAGAGCCCGTTGGAAGAGTGTGGTTGGGCCCTGCCACATAGTCGCCAAATGCCTCTGGGGTGTGTTTGCCAAGAAATATACTTCCAGCATTCTTTATCCTTCCAAGAAGTGCCATAGGTTTTTCCACAAACAGCTCAAGGTGCTCAGGGGCTATGCGGTTAGAAAGCTCCACCGCCTCTTCAAGGCTCTCTACAACTATAGCCAGCCCGTAATTTTTGATAGAGCTTTCTGCAATATCTCTTCTTTCAAGCCCTTTGAGAAGGGTGCGCACCTCCCTTATCACCCTTCGAGCCATCCTCTCTGATGTGGTAATAAGTATGGCACTGGCGAGCTCATCGTGTTCAGCCTGAGAGAGAAGGTCCATTGCCATCCAGCGTGCATTGCCTGTGCCGTCGTTTATTACGAGCACCTCACTGGGCCCTGCTATCATGTCTATATCCACCGTGCCGTAGACCTTCTTCTTTGCCGTTGCAACATATATGTTACCCGGTCCAACTATCTTGTCCACCTTCGGGATGGTCTCTGTGCCATAGGCAAGCCCTGCTATAGCCTGCACTCCACCGGTTCTAAAGACCCTGTCAACCCCTACCACCTGAGCTGCAACGAGCACCCATGGCTCTATCGTGCCATCTTCTGCCGGTGGGGTTGTCATAAAGAGCTCACTCACACCCGCAACCTTTGCAGGCACACCGTTCATTATTACGGTGGATGGGTATCGAGCCTTACCCCCCGGCACATATATGCCGGCACGCTCTATAGGGGTAACCCTCTGGCCCAAGAGATTGCCGTACTCATCGGTCATGAACCAGCTGTCAAGCCTCTGGCGTGAGTGAAACTGGTAGACCCGCTCAACTGTTTTCTCTATGACTCTGACATCATCCTTTGAGAGCTCTTTCAGCGCCCTGTTGAACTCCCTCTTCTTGACCTCTATCTTTCCCCTTATATCAACGCCGTCGAATCTTCTTGTGTACTCAACTATTGCAAGGTCTCCCCGCTCCTTTACATCGCGAAGTATGGCTTCAACACTATCTTCCACATCTTTCTCTATGGTAGTGCCCCTTGAGAGAAGCTCGCAGAGTGCATCCTCAAAACCCCTGTCTTTTGTGCTTACAAGCCTCATCCTTCGACAACTCCCCTTAATCGTTCTATAAGGTCCTTTACCTGTGAGGGCTTTCTTTTAAGGCTTGCCCTGTTGCATATGAGTTTTGCAGTAACATCCATTATGGTCTCAACCTCAACAAGGCCGTTCTTTCTGAGGGTCTCCCCTGTCTGCACGAGGTCCACTATCCTTTCGGAAAGACCAAACAGCGGGGCAAGCTCTATGGAGCCGTAGAGTTTTATTATCTCCACCTCTATGCCCCTTTCAAGAAAATACCTTGTGGTAATATTTGGATACTTTGTTGCAATCTTAAGGTGTGTCCATCCAGCAGGGTTGTCCCGCTCTTTAAGTTCCTTCGGTTCTGCAACCACCATTCTGCACCTGCCTATACCAAGGTCAAGGGGCTCGTAGAGGTCTCTACCCTGCTCACAGAGGACATCCTTTCCAGCAATACCCATATCGGCTGCGCCGTACTCCACATAGACGGGCACATCCTGTGTCCTTATGAGCATAAACCTCATACCTTTGTCAGGTAGCTCGAACACGAGCCTTCTTGGGTCTTCCAGAATGTGGCCTATCTCTACACCTATCTTTGAGAAAAGCCCTATGGCTTCCTGAAGTATCCTGCCCTTTGGAAGGGCTATGCTTAAAACCTCTTTTTTCATTCCTTAACCCTCTTTATCTCTGCCCCGAGGCGTTTGAGTTTCTCTTCAAGTCTTTCGTATCCACGGTCGAGGTGGTATATTCTTGAGACCTCTGTTATACCATCTGCAACAAGCCCTGCAAGCACCAGCGAGGCAGATGCCCTCAGATCCGTTGCCATCACAGGGGCTCCACTCAATCTCTCCTTGCCCTTGACTATTGCGTATCTACCATCCACCATTATGTCTGCACCCATACGCTTGAGCTCTGCCACATGCATGAACCTGTTCTCGAATACGGTTTCCGTTATGACACTCAAGCCCGTGGACATACACATCATTGCCATCATCTGTGCCTGCATGTCCGTGGGAAAGCCCGGATAGGGGTATGTCTTTATGTCCACACTCCTTATGGGATATGTGCCCACAACCCTTATACCACCGTCCTCACTCTTTATCTCCGTGCCTGCCTCTTTAAGTTTCGTGACCACCGCATCCATGTACTCATAGGGGCAGTTCTTTATGAGCACATTACCCCTTGTCATGGCTGCCCCTACCATAAGGGTGCCTGCCTCGATTCTATCTGGCATAACCGTATACTCAAGAGGGTTCAGCCCCTCGACACCCTTTATCTTTATCTTGTCCGTGCCCTCGCCCTCTATACCGGCACCCATCTTCTTAAGCGCCCTTGCAAGCTCCACCACCTCTGGTTCAAGGGCTGCGTTCTCTATGAGGGTCTCCCCCTCGGCAAGGGTTGCTGCAAGCATTATGTTCTCTGTACCCGTAACAGTGGGGTAATCGAGGTATATGTGGGCACCCTTAAGCCTTTTCGCCCTCACATCTATGTAGCCATGCTCTATTCTTACATCTGCACCCATTAGCTCGAGCCCCTTAAGGTGCAGGTTCACGGGCCTTGCACCTATGGCACATCCGCCGGGCAGACTCACCCTTGCCCTTCCACACCTTGCAACAAGTGGGCCCAGCACAAGGATACTTGCCCGCATGGTCTTTACGAGCTCATAGCCTGCAACAGGTTCATCTATACGGGTGGAGTTTACTATGACGAAACCATCGCCACTTCTTTCGACGGTACAACCAAGAGAGGTAAGAAGGGCTGAAAAGGTCTCTATATCCTTCAACTCGGGCACATTGCCCAGCCTGTGGGTGCCTGCCGCAAGAAGGGTTGCAGCCATTATGGGAAGTGCCGAGTTCTTCGAGCCGCTTACCTCTACCTCTCCTATAAGTCTTCTTCCGCCCTCTATTACGAGTTTATCCATCCATCCCCATCCTTTTAAGCTCTTCTGTCTGATAATGGGCTATAAGTGTATCTGTAAGTTCATCCAGCTCACCATCGAGTATCTCGCCGAGTTTGTATAGCGTAAGCCCTATCCTGTGGTCTGTAACCCTGTTCTGGGGGAAGTTATAGGTTCTTATCTTCTCTGACCTCTCGCCTGTACCCACCTGCTGGCGTCTTTCAGAGGCTATCTTTTCCTGCTGCTCCCTGAGCTTCATATCATAGAGGCGGCTTCTGAGAATCTTCATAGCCTTCTCACGGTTTTTGTGCTGGCTCTTTTCGTCCTGACAGGTAACCACGATGCCGGTAGGCAGATGGGTGATTCTTACGGCAGTCTCTACCTTGTTAACATTCTGCCCACCGTGCCCGCTTGCCCTGTAGGTATCTATGCGGACCTCGTCGTCCTTTATCTCTATCTCCACATCGTCCGCCTCTGGCAGTATGGCAACGGTAACGGTGGATGTGTGTATACGGCCTGAGCTCTCGGTTTCTGGCACCCTTTGAACCCTGTGCACTCCACTTTCGTACTTGAACCGTGAATAGGCGCCTTTACCCTTTATCATGGCTATAACCTCTTTGTAGCCATCAAGCCCCGTGGGGTTGGCACTTAAGATTTCCACCTTCCAGCCCCTTCTTTCTGCATAACGGGTGTACATCCTGAAAAGTTCTGCGGCAAATATGGCGCTCTCTTCACCGCCTGCACCTGCCCGTATCTCAAGAATTATGTTGCGCTCGTCATTGGGGTCTTTTGGTAGCAGCATGAGCTTGAGCCTTCTGGTGAGCTCCTCTTTTTTCTTCTCGAGCCCTGAAAGCTCCTCTTTTGCAAGGGCTCTGAGCTCTTCATCCTTTTCTTCAAGGAGCTTTTTGTTCTCCTCTATATCTTCTTCCACCTTCTTGAGTTCCCTGTATGCCTCCACTATCTCCTCAAGGGAGGCATACTCCCGCGCATACTTCTGGTAACGAGCCTGATCCTCTATGAGTTTCGGGTCTCCCAGAAGCTTGGCAAGCTCTGTATACTTGTCTTCAACTTCTTTGAGTTTTTCCAGCAGCATCTTTTGCAGTTTTTCTAAAGGCTTTTGAACTTTTTTCTTATCTCAAGGGGTCTTCCGCAGGTCATATCACCCTCGCTGCATGGGCCTGCCACACAGGAAGGTCCGGCCTCCTCGAATATAACGGGGGCTTCTTTCTTAACGAGCTTCAGCATACGGGTTGCCATCTCTCTTATCTCCCACTGGGCGCGCTCGCAACAGCGAAGTCTAAAAAAGTGTAGCAGCTCACGGGCGTTCATTGTAACTATAATCTTGGTGGTTGCAGCATTTGGGAGAATATAGCGTGCATCCTCTTTCGGTATGCCAGCTTCTACCATCTCCTTGTAGAAGCTGTATATATCATCCACCATCCTGCGAAACTTCTCACACACTATGCTGTTCTTCTCTATTGATGGTGGTACCACATACTCATCCTTTGAGCGAACATACCGCTGGCTCTGCTGCGAGTATGAGGCGAGCCTGTGGCGCACAAGCTGGTGGGAGGTGGCTCTGGATATACCCTCTATGCCAAAGGTAAAGCTTGCGTGCTCAAGGACAGATAGATGCCCCATGCGAATTATCTTTCTTAGAAACTCCTCTGTGGAGACACCTTTGAGCCTGTCCTCAAGCTCGTCTATATTGGAGTCAGAATAACAGAGTTTTGCCGCAAGGCAGACGGTCTTCTGGGGTTCGGGTGTGAACTTCAGGAGAGCTACCTTCACAACTTCTCCCTGAGGTACTAACTTTTGTTACCATATTTGCGTCTGAACCTTTCAACCCTGCCAGCTGTGTCCACAAACTTCATCTTGCCCGTGTAGAAGGGATGGCAGTTTGAGCATATCTCCACCCTTATATCCTTCTTTGTCGAACGGGTGGTTATCTCAAACCCGCAGGCACACTTTATGGTAGTCTCTTCGTATGAGGGATGAATGCCTTCTTTCATATTTAAACCCACTCCTCTCCAGATAATTTAAGTATTATATGTTAACAGCAAGTATCCCTTTTTTCAAGAGAAAATAGGTGTTAATTTTTCCAAAAACTTGCAGATGTGGAAGGGGTTGTTGTTCTTGCGGGAAAGTCCGCAGACAGAAAGGGTGGCTCTTTTAATCGTATTCTCTGAACACACTGGCATTGCCTGCCAGTTCAGAGGAGCGGAGCTCTTCCTCATTCTCCTTGAGCATGCTTGCAAAAGCCTTGAGAAGCTCCTTGTCCCAATAGCCCTTGAGTGCCTCTGCCTTCATCACCTCCACAGCCACCTCCGAGGGTATCTCTCCTCGATAGGGTCTTACAGATGTGAGTGCATCGTAGACATCCACTATTGCCAGTATTCTTGCACCAAGGGGTATGTTCTCGCCCTCAAGCCCGTCGGGATAACCTGTGCCGTTGTACCTTTCATGGTGCCCCCTTATTATGGGAAGCAGTGGTTTGGCGAACTTAAGTGGCTTGCATATCCTCTCGCCAATAACGGGGTGTTCCTTTACATGCCTGTACTCGTTTATATTAAGGGCACCCGGCTTGTGTAGTATGTTCTTGTCTGTTGCAATCTTGCCTATGTCGTGCAGTATTCCTGCGTTTCTTATTATCTCCTGCTGTGCTGGTGGAAGCCCTATATACTGGGCAAGCCTTGCCGAGAGCTCAGAAACACGCTGGGAATGTCCGTGCGTGTAAGGGTCGTTGTAATCCAGAGCAAGTGCCAGAGAGAAGAGCACATTCTGTGCATTCTCCAGCTCGTCGAAGAGCATCTTCATCTTTATAAGGGACTTTATCCTTGCAAGAAGCTCTGGCTTCTGGAACGGCTTGGTTATGAAGTCATCTGCCCCTGCCTCTATGCCCCTTACCTTGTCGTCAACACCATCGAGGGCTGTAAGCATAACTATGGGTATGAAACGGGTCTCCTTCTTTTCCTTCAGCCTCCTGCATACCTCATAGCCATCCATCTGGGGCATTATGATGTCAAGAAGGATAAGATCAGGCAGGACTTCCTCAACCTTCTTGAGTGCCTCTTTACCACTGTAGGCCTTTATGACTTGGTATCCCTTGGATACGAGAAGAGCCTCGACAAGCTCCACATTCTGCACATTATCGTCTACAACAAGCACCTTTGCACTGTAACCATTGCTTCCGTTGCTTCCGTTTCCATTGGTCTCAGAGATAGCCCTATGTTTGAAGTCGAGTTTCACCGCTGGCTCCTCCTACCCATATGGGTACAGTATATATTATGCCATAAATAGGGTCTATGGGCAACACATTTTTATGGTGTTGAATATGCAGAGAAAATGGCTTACTTAATCCCCATGGTTTTCTTTTTCACACTGTGACATCTCTGGCAGTTCTCGAACCCTTTGGGCTGAAAGGCAACCTTACCATGACATCTGCCACAGTACTTTCCATTCCATATGTCGTACATGTTGAAGTTGTTGGCGCCTTTCTTTTCCTTGAATATCTTGGGGTGACAGTTCTTGCAGGAGAGCCAGAAGGTATGAATCTTATGGGAGAAGAGAACATTCGCCATAAGTCTGTCGTTAATCTCAAACAGTATGTCCAGATCAAGTGGTTCCTTGTCGGGCTTATCGCCTGTAACCGAGCTGCGTGGATTTAAAAGCCCTTCGGCTACAGCCTTTGTCCAGTCAGGATAGCCGTATGTATCTTTGGGAAAGTTCTTTAGTGCTGGCGGAAGTGTATCGGGGTCTACAGGCTCGGGAGGAATCCATGGGTCTTCGAGCCCCATTATCTGTGCTTCCTTTATCTTTCTTTTGATTTCCTCACGCCTCTTTCGCTCAAGCTCTTTTTTCTCTTCGAGTTGTCTTATCGCCTGTCTGGTATCAAAAGCATAGGTGCCTTCCCTGTAGACAGGTATAGTGGCGAGCCCCGGCTCTTTTGTGGGTTCTGGTAGCTCTTTGACCACACAGCCAGCAATCAGAATGGCAAGAAATATGTATACAACCCTTCGAAGCATGTATTAATCGCCTTCCAAGAATATCTGTACCCTGTTGCCGTCTATGGTGTAGATTCTGTTCTTTCCATCTATGTATATGTAGCCGGGGTTATACAGCTCTCCCGGAGAGACCCCTTTTCTTAAAAGCAAATATTGCAGCACCCCTTTATCATTGAATACCAGTATTCTTCCACTGTGTCGGTCGAGCACATATATATATCCCCTTGAGTCAACGGCAACGCTTACAGGAAAGCGCATAAGCTTATTATTACTTGTCCCAAATCTTCT
>DRQE01000169.1 GCA_011371515.1 Deltaproteobacteria bacterium | reverse complement strand
TCTGGATATATGCGGCTATCCCAAGCTCCGTATAGAGGGCCATGTGGGCAAAAGGGTGGATGTTGCCGTGGAAGAGTTGAAGAGGTGGAAAAGAGAGTTCAACCTTGACTTCGACATAATCACCCTGAAATTGAACGGAGACTCTCAAAGGCTCTACCTGCCCGACGATACGAAGATTGCAGACCTTAAGACCCTCTACAGCCTGTACAGAAACAGACTTGTATGCTGCATAGACGATATGCGCAGCATTTTGGGTACAGAAAAAAGTAGATACGAGCTCTACCTTGTAACCACATATCTTATCTACCGCACCATTCTTTCAGAAGGCAGAGGTGTATCACTCAACAGGCTTGAAGCTTCTTACAACAGGATGAAAGCCCTGTACGAGCGGGCAGGTTTGCTGTTGGCTCAATATGTGGAGGGCCTTCCGGAAGACCTCAAGGAGCTAAGTATTGCTCGGCTGTTCGGCGCCCAGTATATGATGGAGCTTCTCTGCAGCAGCATCAGGCAATACATCTATAGCTGGCGGACAGGAGAGACGAGGCTTGCCGCAAACCCCAACGAGAGGATTATAACAACACCGCTCTTTTCAACCCTCGTGAACGAGGCAGAGGTCTTCATAAATATGCTAATAGAGGGATGCCCTTTGACACCCTTTGGAGCCATCAGTGATTGCTTTACCCAGAGAGTGGAGAGGCTATCCCTCTTTTCAAGATTCAATGAGGCTATCTCTGGCATGGAACACATTGCGGGCACCATGTGGGGAGGCACATTCATCCTTGTCTACGAGGATACCATACCGAAAAAGACGGTAAGACTTTCAACCACCATTGGCACGGCAGGCGGGGATAGACCTCTCAAAGGGGTTGAGTATGTTGTGTTTACTGGAAAGGATAACGCTATAGAGAGTGTGATTAAGAAAGGCAGGACCAACCAAAAAGGTGAAGCCCAGTTCGAGATGCCACAGGTGGAAGCAATGGTGTTGTGCTACAAGCAGGGGTTTCAGTCTGTTATAAAAAAGCTGGGACCAACCCAGAAGACACTCAAGATACGGATGAAACCGCTCATAGGGAGAGTAGAGCTTCCCCTGTATAGAGTGGCTCCTGCAACAAACATAAGAGTTGTAAGCAGCCTTACAACGGCAGGATACGGATTGCTGTTCAAGGATGCAGGCTTTGTGGAAGATATGCTAACCAATATGGAGCGCTACAGAAAGATAGACTTCTCTTCTGCGGAAGGGTTCGTCGTGGTGGCAGACTTTTACCTGCCCTGCAAGATACGGGACAATCACTTCGAGCTGCCTGCGATAGACGGCTGCGTGGGTGAGTATTCGAAAAGAAATCTTGTTGCCCTTATGGAGTCAGCCATAGGAGAGCTAAGGAAGGATAAAAACTTTGTAGCACTTATTTTAGAGAGAGAAGATGGTTTCCCGGAGATAAGAAATCTTTTAAGATGATGTGAGGCCCCTCCCATGCTACTTACAGATAAGACACACAGGGTCAAGAAAGTGGTGTTTCAGCTTGCCACAAGTAGCTTTAATGCTGCAAGAAAGGTGGAAGAGGAAGCCACACGCCTTTGTAGCGAAGAGCTCGAAAGGATTCTCGAAGAGGTGCTTGATACCTACGACAGAGAGGACAGGGTAATCCGTATAGAGTCTATAGAGCTGGAGCTTGGAAGGTTAAGCACTCACGGTTTCAGAGAAGAGCTCAGAGATGCCCTCTATAAAGGGCTTAAAGAGTTCTTCGAAGAAAACCTTATAGGAGAGTTGAGTGGCTATTCCGAAGATTATCCGCCGACCCATAGCCTGCCAGCCGAAATGGACGAAAATATAAGGCTTAATTCCACTGCGTTACACCTTGTGGAGCAGCTGGAGGAGTTTCTCTTTACAGGCACCCTTCCATGGAATGCAGACGAAAGGGTTTTTAGAGACATGGATACTCTTATAACAGGGCTTATGGAGGAACATCCTGAAGGGCTGGAAAGACTTATAAAAAGAGCCCTGTCCGAAGAGTATGCCCTTAAAAGGCTTGTCTTCAACCTGAAAGAAGAGAGCCTTAAAAAGATTCTTTCCCTCTGTTCGGGCATATCGGCTCATGAGCTCGAAGAGCTAATAGACGCTGTAGACAGGGTGTATGAGACCTTAAAGAAACACGGGCTCGGGGAGGAAAGAGAGTCTTTTATCTATACAGCACTTTTAAAGAAGACTGCACTTTACAGAAGGCAGGACAGGGAAGGGCTTCTTATACCGTGGCTTGAAGATAGCTTGAAAGAAAGGCTGAAGGGCTTTACCAGAGAGGAGCTTGCAGAGTTTACGAGAGAGTACAGAGCCCTTACTACAGGAAAGCCAGAGAATAGGGCTTGTAAGTACATAGAAGAGTATATAGAGAATGTAAAAAAGCAGATGACGGAGGGTGAAACTTCCTTGGACAGGGTACATGGAATACCTTTTACGGCAGAAAAGCTCGACGGAAAAGAAGCCCACCCTGTATCGCCAGACAGAGAATACCCCGCAGATGAGGAGGTTTCGCTGGAAGAGGCGAGCCTATCGGAATATATGGATGCGGAAAAGGAGCAGTGGTTCGTAAGTAACAGCGGGCTGGTACTTCTCTGGCCCTATCTTGAAAGATACTTCGAAAGGCTGGGCCTCGTTGAGGACAAAAGGTTTCGTTCTGAGGAGTGTAGAGTTCAGGCTGTAGCAGAGCTTGAGTATCTCGTAAGGGGAGACAGTGATTACATGGAGTACCACCTTGTACTGTGCAAGGTACTATGTGGAATGAAGCTTACAACGCCCGTGGAGCCGGGCTACAGAAGAGAGCCCAGGGACAGCAAAGAGGCAGACTCTCTTTTACGACATGCCATAGAGAACTGGAAGAAGATAGGCAAAACATCGGTGGATGGGTTCAGAAGGGCCTTCCTTGTGCGTGAGGGCAAACTCACAAGGGCTGGGGCAGGCTGGAATCTTCTGGTTGAGAGAAAGGCCTATGATGTGCTGCTCGATTATCTTCCATATCCACTGGGGGTGGTGAAGTTGCCATGGATGAAAGAGGCTCTGTATACAGAATGGTAGACCTTAACTACAAGTATAACGCAAGACACCTTGCAGAAGAGCTTGCATGGCTCAAAGAGGTGGTTAAGACCCGCTACATGCTCTACCACGGCAAGAAGACTTCCTATAGGGATGTGCTGGAGATTCCGCCGCCTTCTTTAAATGGCTGCAACTCTCTTTACAGCGAGGTCGTAAGGGGATGCCGACTTACAGCAGAGGAAAGACTTGTGCTTGTCCTTGCCCTTTATCCCCACATAGCCCCAAACCTTCTTGACAGTTTCCTGAAAGAGATAGCCGCTGAAAAAATAGACACTCCCTTGCTTCAAACACCAACGGTGGATACGGCACTATTTCTTCTTGCTGGAGACAATCTTGAAAAGAGGTTCTACTACTATCGCCTTTTCGAGCCCGACAGCATTCTCATAAGAGAAGAGCTCATAACCCTTGAGCAGGACGACACAACAAAAGGCCTGCTTGAAGCAAGGCTTGTGCCCTCCAAGGATGTGCTTGCACTCTTTACTACGGGGCGTCTTCACCCACCACGCTACAGCCACGAGTTTCCTGCCCAGAGGATTACCACCGAGCTTGAGTGGAAAGACCTCGTGCTGCCAGCCCGAACGAGGGCACAGGTGGAAGAGATAAAGATATGGCTCAAACACGGCAGAACGCTTCTCTACGAGTGGGGGCTTAATAAGAAGATAGCTCCGGGATACAGGTGTCTCTTCCACGGTCCACCGGGCACGGGGAAGACCCTTACGGCAACACTTCTTGGAAAGGATACAGGCCTCGATGTCTACAGGATAGACCTTTCGCTCGTGGTCTCCAAGTTCATAGGAGAGACGGAGAAGAATCTTAAAAAGATATTCGATGCTGCCCATAACAGAGACTGGATACTCTTTTTCGACGAGGCAGACGCCCTATTTACAAAGCGCACAGAGGTTCAGACCGCCCACGACAGATTCAGCAATCAGGAGGTAGCCTATCTACTCCATCGTGTGGAAGAACACACAGGGCTTGTAATACTTGCAACCAACAGGAAGAGCAACCTTGACGAGGCATTCCTCAGAAGGTTTCAGTGCATGATAGAGTTTCCCATGCCCACAAAACAAGAGCGGCTAAGGATATGGCAGAAGGGCTTTTCCGAGAAATCCGTGCTCGAGAAGGCGGTAAACCTTGAAGAGCTTGCAGAAAGGTACGAGCTTACAGGAGCGTCCATAATGAATGTGGTGCGTTATGCATCGCTCATGGCACTCAACGAAGGGAGTAATGTCATAAGGGCTTCACATATACTCAAGGGTATAGAGAAGGAGTACACAAAAGAAGGGAGAACCATTTGATGGGTTTTCTTTCAGGCACAAAGGACTCAAAGAAAAGCTCCTCTTCTCAGAACAGAACACAGCCCTCTCTTCAGAAGATGCTGAGAACTTCCAGCAAGGATGACCCTGCAGAGAAAGAGGCAGACAGGGTTGCCGAAAGGGTTGTTGCAAGGCTATCAGCAAAAGAGCGCACAGAAGAGGTCAGCAGAGCAGCAGATGAAGAGCCAAAAGAGGCACAGCTCAAAGCAGCCGAAGAAGAGCAGCTTAAGATGCAGGAAGAAGAGGAAGAAGAGACCATCAACGCACAGACAGAAGAAGAGAAAGAGCCTCTCAAGACAAAAGAGGAGGCCGATGAGCCTATAGGTATGCAGGAAGAAGAGGATGCCCTTCAGGCAAAGCCTGCTTCAGGTGAAGAGATAACAGACCCACAGGTAGAAGAACTACTTGCCGCAACCCATGGTGGCGGAAGCCCCATGGAGCCAGAGGTCTTAAAGGAGATGGAAGAGCGCTTTGGAAGAGGCTTTTCCGCTGTACGCATACACACCGATGCAACAGCTGCAAGGCTCTGTGGGCTTTTAGGTGCAAAGGCATTCACCTATGGTAACCACATATACTTCAGTGAAGGTGCCTACCAGCCTGACACAAAAGATGGAAAGAAACTCCTTGCCCACG
>DRQE01000168.1 GCA_011371515.1 Deltaproteobacteria bacterium | reverse complement strand
TAGAAGGGTTGCCTCTACAAGGAGGTAACCCTTTTTATTTATACAGTCCTTCAGAACAGAGGTATTCCCTGAACCTCGTGGCATCTTCAAACATATAGACATTGTTGAACATAAAGTAGGTGGGCTTTTTGGGGTCTATAAAGGCTGCAAGCTCGCGAAAGTCCTCATCTGTATAGCGGTACTTGTAGCCGCCTCTGCCGTGCAGTCTGAAGTATTTAACATTGCCCCACAGGGGGCTATCTTTAAATGGGTCTACCACATGGATAAGTTTAAGTTCTCTACACAGGGCTTTTATCCTGTCAGGTTGCCACTTGCCTCTGGGCTCCCACATCAGGGTAAGCCCTGCTCTTTCTATGGTATGGAAGAACTCTTTCATGTTGCTTGTGTTCTCTTCTGTGGGCTTGAAGGAAGAAGGGGTTTGAAAGAGCACAAGCCGTGAGCCAAGCAGAAGGGCAATCTCCCTTATGGTCTGCCATGCGCTGAACACCTCTTCTGTTGGGCGGAAGAAGCCGTAAAGGTGGCGTTTTTCTTCTGGCACCTTGAAGCCGAGCCTGCGGTAAGTGGGGCTTGTCGGAGGATGGGTTATAAGCTGCCATGCTTTTATGGTGTACTCAAACCCCGATGGGCTCTCTTTAGCCCACCTTTCTATGGTCTTTGGTTCTGGTGGCTGATAGAAGGTCTTCTGTAGCTCCACCACAGAGAAGGTGGCAAAGTACTTCTTCCGTGATACAGGGAACCCACAGCAGCCTATCTTTACATCACCATGTGGCATGGTTTCACCCTTTCTGGTTTTATTATACCCCTGTTTTGAGGATATAGAAGTCCTCTATTCGAAAATGGCTGTGTGTGAGGCGGCAAAGTAGTTAAAAAATCCTTGACTTATCTTGGTTTTAAATGATAATTTGTAACAGAATAAGGGTGGGAGTTTGACGGTATGTCCAAAAAGATACTCCTTGCAGATGACAGTATAACCATCCAGAAGGTTGTATCCCTTACACTTGCCAACGAGGATTACGAACTAATAATAGTTGGTGATGGAGATTCAGCCCTCAAGAAGGCAAAAGAGATAAAGCCCGACCTCGTAATAGCAGACCTTTCCATGCCGGGGATGAACGGCTATGAGCTCTGTGAGGCAATAAAGAGAGACGAAGAGCTTGCAGGCACCCCAGTGATGCTTCTTGCCAGCACATTTGAGTCTATAGATGAGGAGAAGGCTGAAAAGGTAGGAGCCGATGGACATATTGTAAAACCCTTTGAGTCTGAAGAACTTATAACAAAGATTAAAGAACTCCTTTCACGCCCACCAAAAGCACCTGCAGAGGTGGCTGAAGAGGCAGCACCTGCTCCAGAGCCACTTGTGGAAGAAGAGGCGCCAACCCCGATGGAAGAAGAGCCCGTGCTGTCCTTAACCGAAGAGCCAGAGCCAATGGCAGCCGCAGAAGAACCGGAAGAGGTTATACCACTTAAAGAGGAAGAAGGGCAGGAGGAGTTTACGCTGACCGAAGACATATGGGAGCCAGAGGACTTTATAGGGTCAAGTAAGGAGGAAGAAGCCCCTTCTCAGGAGACCGCCACGGAAGAGACGGGCGGAGAGGAAGACTTCTTCGACCTTAAACTTTCGGAAGATGAGCTTGAGGCTGCCCCTGAAAAGCCAGAGGAGTCTGCCCCAGCGGTGGAAGAGCCTCGAGAGGCAGAGCCCATAAAAGAAGAGGCTGAAGAGGCTATTATAGAGGAGATAACCGAGCTCACCACACCTGTGGTAGAAGAAGATGCCACTACAGAAGAGGCTAAAACAGAAGAGGCTGAGCCCTTTGCAGAATATACAGAAGAGGCACCCTTCGAGGGCTTTACAGCCGAAGAGGCAGCGGTAAAAGAAGTGGTTCCTCCGCAGCCTGTTGAGGAAAAGAAAGAAGAGATTACAGAGGAGAAAGTCTCGGCACTCCTGCCACCAGAAAAAGTAGAGGAGATAGTAAGAGATGTGGCGCGTAAGGTCATAGAAGAGGTGGCATGGGATGTGGTGCCAGAGCTTGCTGAAGAGTACATAAAGAAAGAAATTATAGATAAGTTGAAAGACGCTATCTCCAAATTGAAGTGACCTTGCCTTTTTAAAAACGAGGTGGGGAAGTTCTCTTCCATGGATACTTCCCCTTTTTGATTTTTTAGAGACTTGCCTTTAGATGTTCTGCTAAATCTCATTACAGAAGAATTCCTGTTTCTAAAAGGTTTCTTATGAAGAGAACACTTTCAAAAGTATACGACCCATCGAAGGTGGAAGAAAAGTGGGGTAGCCTCTGGATAGAGCGGGGCTACTTTACGGCAGATCCACACTCAGAAAAGCCGCCTTTCTCCATGGTGATACCACCACCAAATATAACCGGCTCGCTCCATCTTGGACACGCGCTGAACAATACGCTACAGGATATAATGGCACGGTTTAAGAGGATGCAGGGCTATAATGTGCTGTGGCTTCCGGGCATAGACCATGCAGGGATTGCCACCCAGAATGTGGTGGAAAGACAACTTATGGCTGAAGGGCTCTCAAGGGAAGAGCTCGGCAGAGAAGAGTTCATAAAACGGGTGTGGAAGTGGAAGGAAGAAAGCGGAGGGACCATAATAAACCAGCTCAAACGCCTCGGGGCATCCTGCGACTGGACGAGACTCAGGTTCACCATGGACGAGGGGCTCTCAAGGGCAGTAAGAGAGGTATTCGTAAGGCTCTACAAAGAAGGGCTCATATACCGCGGAGACTACATAATAAACTGGTGCCCCCGTTGTATGACCGCACTTTCAGACCTTGAGGTGGAGCATGAAGAAAGAAGTGGCCACCTCTATTACCTGAAGTATCCGCTCAAAGACGGCACGGGGTTCGTGGTTGTTGCCACCACAAGACCTGAAACCATGCTCGGCGATGTGGCAGTGGCAGTAAACCCTGAAGACGAAAGATACAGTGCCTTCAAGGGCAAGACCCTCGTGCTGCCCATAGTGGAGCGGGAGATACCCATAATAGAAGACCCTGTCGTGGACATGGAGTTCGGCACAGGGGCTGTGAAGATAACCCCTTCCCATGACTTTAATGACTTCGAGGTGGCAAGAAGGCACGGGCTGGGTTCGGTTACCGTGATGGACAAACGGGCAAGGATGAACGAGAATGCCGCCCACCTGAAGGGGCTCGACCGCTTTGAGGCAAGAAAGAAGATAGTGGAAGAGCTCAAGCAGAAGGGACTCCTTGAGAGGATAGAAGACTACCGGCTTTCGGTTGGTACCTGCTACAGGTGTAAGACCGTGGTGGAACCCCTCGTCTCCAAACAGTGGTTTGTAAGAACCGCTCCTTTGAGCAAGCCAGCCATAAAGGTAGTTGAGGACGGCAGTCTCAGGTTCATCCCCAAGAACTGGGAGAAGACCTACTTCGAATGGATGCACAACATAAGAGACTGGTGCATATCGAGGCAGATATGGTGGGGCCATCGCATACCTGCATGGCACTGTAAGGAGTGCCAGCATATAACCGTCTCTACCACCACACCCGAAAGGTGTGAGGGCTGCGGGTCAGCCCATATAGAGCAGGACCCCGATGTGCTCGATACATGGTTCTCCTCTGCACTGTGGCCCTTTTCAACCCTTGGCTGGCCAGAGGAGACAGAGGAGCTTAAGGTCTTCTACCCCACATCAGCGCTCTTTACAAGT
>DRQE01000167.1 GCA_011371515.1 Deltaproteobacteria bacterium | reverse complement strand
CATGCAATAGTGCCTGTGCACTTCGGTGGGCTTCCGTGTGATATGGAAAGGATAAGAGAAGTTGCAGATGGAAAGAGTCTTTTCGTAATAGAAGACGCCTGCCATGCACTGGGAAGCAAGTGGAAAGACACATCAGACAGATGGCACAGGGTTGGAGACTGTGCGTTCTCAGATATGACCGTATTCAGCTTCCATCCCGTAAAGACCATTACAACCTGCGAGGGTGGAGCCATAACTACAAACGATAAAACCCTCTACACGAAACTTCTGCACCTGAGAGAGCACGGTATAACACGGCATGAAAAAAGCTTCATAGGCGCACCAGATGGGCCATGGTATTACGAGCTTGTGGAACCATCTTTCAACTTCAGAATAAGTGATGTGCACTGTGCACTTGGTATAAATCAGCTCAGGAAAGTAGAGAGATTTATAGACAGAAGACAGAAGATTGCTGCCCTGTATAGAGAGCTTCTTTCGGGCTACCACTTCATAAAAACCCCATGCGAGAAAGAAGAGGTTGTAAATGCATACCATCTTTATCCTGTAAGGATAGCCTTCGAGAATATAGGTGTGTCCAAAAAAGCGTGGTTTAAGGAGATGGAAGCCAAGGGGATAAGGCTACAGGTCCACTACATACCCATACACCTACAGCCATACATACAGTGGAGGTACGGGTTCAGGCGTGGAGACTTTCCAGAAAGTGAAAGGTTTTACAGGGAAGAGGTGAGCCTGCCCATATACCCGCTTCTTACAGACAATGATATAAAGAGGGTTACCGAAGAACTCATTACAACCCTTACAACACATATGGCAGCTTAAGGAGTGTAAAGGTTATGAGAATAGGAAAGAGAACCATAGGCAGTGGAAACCCAGTGTACATAATAGCAGAGATTGGTTCAAACCACGATGGCTCTCTTAAAAGGGCAAAGGAACTTATAAGGGCGGTAAGCACCACAGGGGCAGATTGTGTGAAGTTTCAGGCATTCAGGGCGGAAACACTTCTCAACAGGCTCGTACCGGGAAAAGACGGCGTGTGGCAGCCAAACCCTGCATACGAGGTTATAGAAAGACTCACCATACCACGCAACTGGTATCCTGAGCTCATAGAGTATGCAGCTCTTGTTGGTGTGGACATACTCTTTACGGTGTTCGACGAAGAGGGTGTTGAGTTTCTTTCAGGGCTTGGCGTGGAAGCCTTCAAGATAGCAAGCGGTGATGTTACAAACATTCCTCTTCTTAAGAGGGTAGCACAGAAGGGGTTGCCGGTAATCCTTTCAACAGGTGCATCTTACATGGAAGAGGTGGAGAAGGCTGTCTGTACCCTTAAAAGTGAAGGGCTTGAAGACATAGCCCTTATGCACTGTGTGTCTCTCTATCCGCCGAAACCTGAAGATATGAATCTCAGGTGCATAGAGAGCCTTAAGGAAAGGTTCGGCCTTCCAGTGGGCTTTTCAGACCATGCCACAGAGCCAACCTTTACCCTTTCGGCAGTATCCCTCGGTGCGTCGATAATAGAGAAACACATAACACTTAGTAGAACCCTTAAGGGCCCTGACCATCCCTTCGCCATGGAGGTGGACGAATTCAGCCGCATGGTGCAGGACATACGGGCAATAGAGCGTGCACTTGGAGACGGGCTGAAGAAGCCCTCTGAAAGGGAGATACCGGAACGGGTGGGAGCAAGAAGGAGTATATACCTTAAAAGAGATGTCAGGAAGGGGACCACAATAACAAAGGATATGCTCAAGGTGGTAAGACAGGCATACGGAATGATGCCGGAGGAGATAGACACAGTTGTGGGAAGAGTCGCCCTCAAGGACCTTTCCGCAGACATGCCTTTAAGAAAGGAGGAACTCAGGTGAAAACCACTGTACCATTTTGCAGAACCCCTGTGGTTGCAATAGTGCAGGCAAGGATGTCATCAACAAGACTTAGAGGTAAGGTGCTGAAGGATATATGCGGCCGTCCGATGCTTGCGTGGATAGTGGAAAGGCTTTCCCATTCCAGACTGATAGACCAGATAGTGATTGCAACATCCACAGACCCTTCGGACAACCCAATAGCACAGTGGTGCAAGAAAGAGGGGGTAGCCCTATACAGAGGTGAGCTTGAGGATGTGCTCGACAGATACTACCAGACAGCCCTTACCTATGGTGTCAGAACCATAGTAAGGATAACCGCAGATTGCCCGCTTATAGATCCGCAGGTTGTGGACAGGGTTATAACACACTTTATAGAAGGTATGTTCGACTGTGCAGGCACAGACGACACATATCCCGATGGGCTCGATACAGAGGTCTTCACCATGCTGACACTCAGAAGGGCATGGCAGAAGGCACGGTGGAGCTCGGAACGGGAGCATGTAACACCATACATATGGAAACATCCCGAAAAGTTCAGGCTACTTAGGCTCTCTGCACCTGAAAGGCTCGGTCATCTGCGCTGGACAGTGGACGAGCCAGAGGACCTTGAGCTTGTAAGAAAGATATACAGCTGGTTTTACGGTAAGAAGGATGTATTCCTCATGGAAGATGTGCTCAAACTTCTCAGACAGAGGCCAGAGCTTATGGAGATAAACAGGGGTATACAGAGAAACGAGGGATACCAGAAGTCTCTAAAAGAAGACAGGCTTATAAGGAGTGTGTGAATGGAGACTATGAATCTTGCAGAGGAGAAGGGATTTGTTGTGTCGGAGAGCCTGTGGGAGTGGGCTCAAAGGCTCATACCCTCTGGCACACAGACATTGAGCAAGGCGCCAAACCAGTTTGTGGAAGGTGTTACACCAAAGTATTTGAGAAAAGGTGCCAATGCCCATGTGTGGGATGTGGACGGCAATGAATACATAGATTATCCACTTGCCCTTGGTCCAATAATACTGGGTTACAACTATGCTCCAGTCGTTGAGGCTGTAACGAAACAGATAACTCAGGGAACCACATTCACACTTATGCACCCGCTCGAGGTGGAGGTGGCAGAGCTTGTTGCAACGGTGGTGCCCTGTGCAGAGATGGTAAGGTTTGCAAAGAACGGGGCAGATGTCACATCAGCAGCCGTAAGGGTTGCAAGGGCATATACTGGCAGAGACCACATAGCCTATTGTGGTTACCACGGTTGTCAGGACTGGTATGCCATAACAACGCCCATAAACAAGGGCATACCAGAGGTATTGAAAGAGCTGATACATCCCTTCGAGTACAACAGCATAGAGAGTCTTAAAGCCCTTTTCGAGCAATATCCGGAAAAGATTGCCTGCGTCATAATGGAGGTTCCCGGAGTAGACCCCTGTGTGTATGAAGAAAGCGGTAGAAACTTCCTTCAGGAGGTAAAAGAGCTTGCCCATAAAAACGGTGCCCTCTTCATACTCGATGAGATAGTTACGGGCTTTCGTTATGCCACAGGTGGGGCACAGGAGTATTATGGGGTGGAGCCAGATCTGTGCTGCCTTGGCAAAGCCATGGGTAATGGGTTCCCAATATCGGCGATAGCAGGAAAGAAGGAGTTTATGAAGGAACTGGAAGAGGTCTTCTTCTCGATGACCTTTTCAGGGGAGACGGTAGGACTTGCTGCCGCAAAGGCAACCATAGAGGAGCTTATTAAAAAGCCCGTTATAGATGAGATATGGCGAAAGGGCGAGAGGCTTCACACCGGGCTTAACATGGTTGCCAGAGAATGGAATGTGCCCTTTGAGATTACAGGCAAGCCCCCAAGAGGCACCCTTGTCTTCAGAAACAGCGAGGGTGGGGAAGACCTTATTCTTAAAAGCCTCTTCCTTCAGGAGACCGTCAAGAGGGGAATACTTTTCGGGGGACCAGTATTCATATGCTACACCCATACAGACGAAGACATAGAT
>DRQE01000166.1 GCA_011371515.1 Deltaproteobacteria bacterium | reverse complement strand
TCTTTTGAGGCGTCCTCCGGGACGAGAGGCATATCCCGGTGATGTGTTCTATCTACATTCAAGGCTTCTTGAAAGGGCTGCAAAACTCAAAGACGAGCTTGGTGGTGGCTCACTCACCGCACTTCCCGTTATCGAAACACAGGCAGGCGATGTGTCTGCATACATACCAACAAACGTTATATCTATTACAGACGGACAGATATATCTTGAGTCCGACCTCTTCTATTCAGGCGTAAGGCCTGCAATAAATGTGGGTCTTTCGGTCTCTCGTGTGGGTGGTAGTGCACAGATAAAGGCGATGAAGCAGGTTGCAGGTACCCTGAGGCTTGAGCTTGCCCAGTATCGTGAGCTCGCAGCCTTCGCACAGTTTGGAAGTGATCTTGACCCCACCACACAGAGGCTTCTTGCAAGGGGTAGCAGGCTCGTGGAGATACTCAAGCAGAAACAGTACAGCCCGGTGCCTGTGGAAAAGCAGGTGCTTCTTATATACGCAGCAACAAACGGCTATGTGGACGACTACCCGCTTACAGCCCTCGGAAAGTACGAACAGGAGCTCTACCAGTTCTTCGACAGCAAACATCCTGAGATACTCGAGGAGATAAGGACCAAAAAGGAGCTGACCCCAGAGCTTAAGGAGAAGATGAACAAGGCACTCGATGAGCTCAAAGAGACCTTTGTTGCAGAGTAAAAGAGGCTGTCTTCGAGGGGTAGGAGGCGTATAAGGTTTACTTTTTGAGTCAGGAGATGCCCTACGGGGCATGGTAAATAAAGGAGGACTATGGCAACTTTAAGGGATATAAAGAGAAGAATAAAGAGTGTCAAAAACACCCAGCAGATAACCAAGGCGATGAAGATGGTGTCTGCTGCCAAGCTCAGAAGGGCTCAAGAGGACATAACGAGTGCAAGACCCTATGCGGAGAAGATAAAGGGGCTTGTCAGCTCCCTTGCTTCAAGGGTGATGCCAGAGAGCAACGAGTTTCTCTCAAAGGCTGGAAAGGGCAGAGCCCTTCTTGCCGTATTTGTATCCGATAGAGGGCTTTGTGGAGGGTTCAACACCAACCTTATAAGAAAGGCAGAAAGGTTCGTAGAGGAAAACCCGGAGCTCAATGCAAGTTACTATCTTGTGGGCCGTCGTGCCCATGAGCATTACAAAAGAAGGGGTGTCAACATAGTGAAGACCCTTTCTATAGGCATTGCGCGCCCGAGCTATGGATTTGCCCAAAGTATAGCAGAAGACCTCATAAAGGCTTATAAAGAAGACCAGACAGACGAGGTATACATAATCTACAGTGAGTTCCGCTCGGCTCTCAGCCAGCGCCCTGTAATAGAGAGGGTTCTGCCCCTTGCTACCGAGGAGGAAGAGGAAAAAGAGGAGAAGACAGAAGGCATCCTCTTTGAACCCTCTGAAGAGGAAGTTCTGGCAGAGCTTCTGCCAAAGTATGTGGAGTTTCAGGTCTACAGGGCACTTCTTGAGACCGCTGCCAGTGAGCACGGTGCAAGAATGACCGCAATGGATGCGGCAACGAGAAACGCAGGTGAGATGATTAACAAGCTCACCCTTGACTTCAACCGTGCACGACAGGCAGCAATTACCAAGGAGCTCATGGAGATTATAAGTGGAGCAGAGGCTCTTAAAGGATAAAAATCCGGGAGGGAATTAGAAATGGCAGAAGAAAAGAAGAACATAGGAAGGATAACACAGGTTATAGGCCCTGTTATAGATGTGGAGTTTCCACCCGGCAAGCTTCCACCTATATACAATGCGCTGAGGATAACGAACCCTGCAATAAATGATCAGGAGTGGAACCTCGTTGCAGAGGTCGCCCAGCACATAGGAGAGAACACCGTAAGATGCATTGCCATGGACACAACAGACGGTCTCGTGCGTGGCATGCCTGTGATGGATACAGGGGCAGAAATATCTGTGCCTGTTGGAAAAGAGGTGCTTGGAAGAATCCTCAATGTGGTGGGTGAACCCGTTGACGAGGGTGAACCCATAAAGACAGACAAATTCCTTCCCATACACAGGCCAGCTCCTGCCTTCGATGAGCAGTCCACAAAGCTCGAGGTCTTCGAGACAGGCATAAAGGTGGTGGATCTTCTGACCCCATACCTTAAGGGTGGAAAGATAGGGCTCTTCGGTGGTGCAGGTGTTGGAAAGACGGTGCTCATAATGGAGCTCATCCACAATGTGGCAATGCAGCACGGTGGATACTCCGTGTTCGGTGGTGTGGGTGAGAGAACGAGAGAGGGTAATGACCTCTGGCTCGAGATGAAAGAGAGTGGAGTGCTCGATAAAGCTGCCCTCGTCTACGGGCAGATGAACGAGCCCCCCGGAGCAAGGGCAAGGGTGGCACTCACCGCTCTTACCATAGCAGAGTACTTCAGAGACGAAGAGGGCCAAGATGTGCTCCTCTTCATAGACAACATATTCAGGTTCGTGCAGGCAAACTCAGAGGTCTCGGCACTTCTGGGTAGAATCCCCTCGGCTGTGGGTTATCAGCCAACACTTGCAACGGACATGGGTGAGCTGCAGGAAAGGATTACATCAACAAAGAAGGGCTCAATCACATCTGTTCAGGCAATATATGTGCCAGCAGACGACCTTACAGACCCAGCTCCTGCAACAACGTTCGCCCATCTGGACGCAACAACGGTTCTCTCAAGGCAGATTGCAGAGCTCGGTATATATCCTGCGGTGGATCCGCTGGATTCAACTTCCAGAATACTTGAGCCCCACATAGTGGGCGAAGAGCACTACGGTGTGGCAAGAAAGGTGCAGCAGATTCTACAGAAATACAAGGACCTTCAGGACATAATAGCCATACTCGGTATGGACGAGCTCT
>DRQE01000165.1 GCA_011371515.1 Deltaproteobacteria bacterium | reverse complement strand
CGTTGTCTGTATGTCGAATGCCAGCTTTGTGCCAATAAGTGCGGTAAAGAGGTTTATAAGTATTCCAAGGCTAAGTGTTACGGCAAAACCCTTTATGGGCCCACTTCCAAACTGGAACAATACGGCAGCCGTTATGAGGGTTGTAACATGGGAGTCCACGATGGTCCACCACGCCCTGTCGTAGCCTGCCTCCACAGCAGACCGAGGGGTTCTGCCAGCACGAAGCTCCTCTTTTATTCTCTCAAAGATGAGCACATTGGAGTCCACACCCATACCGATAGTCAGAAGTATTCCCGCGATACCGGGCAGTGTCAATGTTGCCTCGAACCATGCCATAGCCCCAAGAAGCATTATTATGTTAAGCGTAACCGCTATGTCTGCAATGATGCCCGATAGCCTGTAGTAGAGTATCATAAAGGCAAGCACCAGCAAGCCGCCAAGCACTATAGCCTTTATGCCCGCCTCTATGGAGTCCCTGCCAAGGGTGGGACCCACGGTTACATTCTGCACTATCTCAACAGGTGCTGGAAGGGCACCAGCCCTCAGCACGATGGCAAGGTCAACTGCCTCTTCATAGGTGAACCCGCCTGTTATACTTGCCCTGCCGCCTGCTATCTTCTCTCTTATCACAGGGGCAGAGTAGACATTGCCATCGAGTATTATGGCAAGCCTTTTGCCAACATTCTCTGCGGTAATACGCTCGAATATGCGGGCACCGGTGGAGTCGAATGTAAGCGAGACATAGGGCTCGTTAAATCTGGAATCGAAGGCAACCCTTGCATCGTATAGAAGGTCTCCTGTAAGGAGCACCTCTTTTTTTACAAGGTAGGGTATCTTCTCTATTCTACCTGTCTTGGGGTCTTCCTTCTTCTGATAAAGTAGGTCCAGCCCGAAGGGTGGTCCCTCTTCCATAGCCTTGTAAGGGTCGTGCTCTTCGTCAACAAGGCGGAACTCAAGCACCGCGGTCTTTCCTATAAGTGCTATAGCCCTTTCAGGGTCCTTAAGGCCCGGTAGCTGCACCACTATCTCCCGTTCACCCTGACGCTGTATGAGTGGTTCAGCCACGCCGAACTTGTCTATCCTGTTTCTTATTGTTTCAAGTGCCTGTGTGGTTGCCCAGTCCTTTATCCTCTGTACCTCGTCCTGTGGAAGTCTCAGCACGAGCCTTTCAGCATCCTTCTCTGCCACCTCAAGCATAGGATACTCTTTTGAGACGAGTTCTTCTATCTCTTTGCCTGTCTCCTCGCCCTCGTATCTTATAACTATGGTTGCATCATCGAGCCTTTCCACTTCTATGTAGGGCAGTGCCTTCTCGTCCAGAAGGTTTTCGATGTTGCCGGCAATCCTCTGGGTGTAGTTCTCCACTGCCTTTTCCTGATCCACATCGAGCACAAGGTGCATACCACCCTGCAGGTCGAGACCAAGGTTTATCTTGGGTATGTTGTTTGCCCAGAAGCCCGGCAGATACTTTGCCACCGGTGTGGATGGTAAAAAGAGCACAAGGGCAAACAGCGTAAATCCACCCAGTAGCAGGGCTCTCCACAGGATACTCCTCATATAGTTCTCCTTTAAGGATTATAAAAAAGAGGCTGTTTTAAGAGGACTGACCCTTTTTCTTAAGGACAGCCTGTTTCTCTATTCTGACCCGTACATTATCAGCAACCTCAAGAATAACTATATCATCCTTTATGTTGACTATTCTGCCGTAGAGTCCACCACGGGTAACTATGGTGTCTCCTTTCTGCAGACTCTTCAGCATCTCCTCGTGACGCTGGGCACTCTTTTGCTGTGGACGAAAAAGAAAGAAGTAGAATATAAGGAGCAGAATTATAAAGGGCAGAATCATCGAAAAGAACGATGCGGCTCCACCTGCACCACCGCCCTGTGCGTATGCCACTGAAACCGGTAATATATGTAACACCATCATACCTCCTCTCAAGAGTTTATCTTATCGTAAAATGCCTTTTTGAAAGAGCCGAACCTTTCCTCCATTATGGAAGCCCTTATGTCCCTCATGAGTTTCATGTAATAGTGGACATTGTGAACCGTGTTGAGCCTTGCCGCAAGTATTTCGCCTGATGTGTAGAGGTGTCTTAAGTATGCCCTTGAGTAGTTTCTGCAGGTGTAACACTCACACTCAGGATCCAGCGGTTCAGGGTCTTCTTTGTATTGACTGTTTTTTATAACCAATTTTCCCCTGCTTGTAAAGAGTAATCCATTGCGTGCACATCTGGTGGGCAGCACACAGTCGAACATATCCACCCCGCGCTCCACTGCCTCGACTACATCCTCTGGCATACCAACCCCCATAAGGTAGCGGGGTCTGTCGGCTGGAAGGCACTCTACGGTTGCCTCTGTCATCTCAACCATAAGTTCTTTTGGCTCACCAACGCTAAGCCCCCCTATGCCATAGCCATCGAAGCCTATCTCAGAAAGCCTTGTGGCACTCTCTTTTCTTAAGTCCCTGTACATACCACCCTGCACTATGCCGAAAAGTGCCTGCCCCTCCTTTCGCTCAACCTTCTTACACCGTTCAGCCCAGCGGTGGGTAAGCTCCATGGACTCTATGGTGTAACTTCTATCTGCAGGGTAGGGTGTGCACTCGTCAAGAACCATTATTACATCCGAGCCAAGTGAGACCTGTATCTCTATTGCAAGCTCTGGTGTAAGGAAGACCTCTCTTCCATCAAGGTGGGAGCGAAACCTTACACCCTCTTCAGTGAGCTTCCTTAAGGGCGAAAGGCTGAAGACCTGATAGCCACCACTGTCTGTAAGGATTGGCCTGTGCCAGTTCATAAACCTGTGGAGCCCACCAAGCCTTTCTATAAGTTTGTGCCCCGGTCTTAAAAAAAGATGGTATGTGTTGGCAAGAATCATCTCACAGCCAAGTTGTTCAAGCTCTTCAGGGGTAAGTGCCTTTACAGTTGCCTGTGTGCCCACGGGCATGAAGACAGGGGTATGCACGGTGCCACGGGGGGTGAAGATACAACCAAGTCGTGGGCCTGTTACACTCCCCTTTATAAGTTTGAAACCAAACCCTCTGGTGTCAGATGATGAGCATACAGTCTCCATAGCTGTAAAACCTGTACCTCTCCTTTATTGCAATATTATATGCCCTCATGACCTTATCTTTTCCTGCAAAGGCACATACGAGCATTATAAGGGTCGAGCATGGTAGATGAAAATTCGTAACCATGGCAGATACCACCCTGAAGCGGTATCCGGGATAGATAAAGAGCGATGTCTCCCCTTCAAGCCGTGGAGTGGCTTCGCTGAAAAGGGTCTCAAGGGTTCTGGTAACGGTGGTGCCCACAGCTATGACCCGTCTATTTTCTTCTTTTGCCCTCTTTATTGCCTCGTACACATGGGGCTCCACCCTGTAGGGTTCTGGGTGCAGCCTGTGGGCTTCCACCTCTTCTGTTCTTACGGGAAGAAATGTGCCGGGCCCTGTATGTAGTGTTATGTAGTGTAGCTCAACCCCTTTTCTGCGAAGTCTCTCAAGCACAGGCTCTGTAAAATGGAGCCCTGCCGTTGGGGCTGCAACAGAGCCGTTGTGTTTTGCAAATACCGTCTGGTATCGTTCTTTATCGAGGGGTTGTGGAGCACGCCTTATGTAAGGTGGCAGTGGAATCTCACCGTATCGTGAGAGGACATCCTTTAAAGGTAGAGAAAATCTTAAAAGGAAGAAGCCATCCTGCTGCCTTTCCTCTACGGTTGCGTAGAATTCCTCTTCTATATCTATTCTTACCCCCTCTTTAAGCCCCTTTGCGGGCTTTGCCATACACTGCCAGAGCCCCTGAGCCACCTCTTTTATCACGAGAAGCTCCACCACCCCGCCCGTGGGTTTTCTGCCACGAACTCTGGCTGGTATAACGCGGCTATCGTTTAAGACCAGTAGATCTCCTGCACCGAGATACTCCACTATATCGGGGAATCTTCTGTGCTCAACGCTGCCGTCCTCTCTGTGGAGGACCATAAGGCGCGAGGCATCACGCCTTTCGGCAGGATAGTAGGCGATGAGCTCTTCAGGCAGGGGGTAAGAGAAGTCCTCTGGTCTCATGGTCTTCAGTATATCCTCTTTATTCTTGTGCCTGGGTAGTAGTGTCTGAGTATCTCTTTATAGGAATATCCCCTTTCTGCCATACCACGGGCACCCCACTGCGAAAGGCCAACCCCGTGGCCAGAGCCCCTGCCCCTGAAGATAAAGAACCTGCCCCTTTTCTTCACGCTGAAAAGGGTGCTCTTTATGATTCCGTAGCCAAGAAGCCTTCTGAGCTTCTCGCCTTTTAGAACAACCTTTCTGCCATAGGCATCCCTTATAAGGAGCTGTTTCACCCTGCCCGTGGATGTCCTCTTCTTTATGCTTATCGCCACAGGCACCGTTATGTCATAGCCTGCCCTCTGGAGTGCCTCCTCTATGGTGGTCGCCTTTATGTATGCCTCCCAGCGGTAGTTAGGGGCAAGAGAGTCGTATTTGCTCTTTACAGGTCTTAAGTATGGATAGTCTTTAGCCCACACCTCACTTGCATATTCTGTGATACCCCCTGCATTCGAATGATACACTGCAAGTACGGGCTCTCCCCTGTAGAAGAGAACCTCTCCACGGGTGGAACTTACCGCTCGAAGCACCCGTTCGTCCTCTCTGTGAGCCCCACTGTAGAGCTGGTGCATGTTGGTTGCCGTAAGGTGATAGGGAAGGTCTTCTCTTTTTCTTTTCTGGTACATGGCATATGTCCTTGCTATAACACTCTGAGCCTTGAGCACCTCCATGTGCCAGCTGCTCGAAATCTCACTGTTTATGATGCCTGCCACATAGTCTTCGAGCCCGAGCTCGTTTATGACCAGAAGCCCTCTACCATCGGCATCTATCTCAACGACACCCCTGTAGGGCTTTCCCTCTACGAGGATGAACTCTCTGCGTGGATGGAGTCTTAAGGGAAGTACCTCTCTGCGTCCATTGGCCCTTGCATTGCCCTCTTCTATGTAGGAGACCCTGAGTGTGCTTCCCTCCCGTGCACCATCTATGCGAAGCCCTTCCACGCCCTCTTTTATGAGTATTCTTACGGTCTCAGCCTCTGGCACTGCAGGCAAGCTCACCGATGGTCTAACGGGCTTATGTCCTGCACAGCCATAGAAAAGGAGGAGCATAAAAAAGGCAGCGGCTGTGAGCAAGGCTCTCTTTATGAGTGCTATTTGCCCAAGGGTTCTCATCTCATGTAATACTTGACAAGATAGAGCACAACTATTCCTGAAATCATGGAGACCAGCCCCATGATGCGCAGTTCTCTGTCGGGCACGGTGGCTATGGTAAGTGCCCACCTTTTTATTCTACTCGGAAAGGCAAAATAGGGTATGCCTTCGAGCACCAGTATTACGCCTATTACACTGAATATAAACGCCATATCCAGCAAAGATACCAGAGGTTGTTACCCAAGACAACTATTTTAACGCAGATATTATGTAATGGGAAGAACCGAAGGATGACACTCTATCTACAGAAAGGCCTGCTTCCTCCACAAGTCTACGGGCATCTTTAAGTGCAAGCCTCTCGGCGAAGGGGGGACCCTCTTTCTCTCTTTTCTTCTTCCAGTCGAGCACAACAATGCGTGCCCCCTTCTTCATAATCCTCTTTACCTCTTTCAGGAACTTAAACTTATCTTCGGCCTCGTGCAGCACATAGGCAAGAAGTGCAAAGTCCACTGTTCGTGCATCAAGGGGTATCCTGTGTTCTTTCGACAGAAGAGGCACTATGTTCTTCCGGCGGGTTCTTCGTTTCAGTATCCTTATCATCTCTTCCTGCACATCTATTGCGTAGACAAGACCTTTTCTGCCCACGATGTTGGATGCCGGCACCGTGAAAAACCCCGGACCACAGCCCACATCTGCAACGGTCATACCAGCGTCAAGCCCACAGTCTCTGAGGAACTGGTGGGGCTTTACGGCGTTACATCTCTCTTCCGATAGCAGCCTTTCTATACTCTGGGGGCTGAACTTGTGAGCCATCATCCACCCGTCCTTATCATAACTGCCAGCACCACTATGGCAAGGGCTATAAGAAGGTTTGCCCTGCCCAGTATCATGGCTATCTTCGAGTAGGTCTGGGACGACCTTGCCCCCGGACCAAACCAGAAGTCGTGAAGCACACTCGATATGAGTACTATTATAACGAGTCCTATCTTCTCCACAACCCTTCTTCCATAGGGCGTGGTGTAGAACGATGGGTCGAAAAGCATATCAGGTGTTACGCCGAAATAATAGAGGTTTACAGGGCCTGTCACCAGCATTATACCAAGGGCTATCCAGCCCCAGAACCTGTACTTGGTGCCCACCACCTGATATATCTCCCTTTTCTTCTCGAGCTCAAGGGTCTTGAGAAAGGGCGCAACCACAAGGGTCAAAAAGAGCATACCACCTATCCAGAATATGGCAGCAATAACATGCAAAAACAGAGAAACCTTGAGTATCACCTGTATCTGACCTCCTTATGTTGATTCTCCTTTATAGCCCATCCCTTCAACCTCTATTACAGAGCTACGGGTAGACTCTGAAAACCCGAACCTTACCGGTAAAAACCTCTCTATAACCGTGGCATTCGTTCTGGCGTGGGCTGTAACAAGTGGGGTAGATATTCTTGAGACCCCTTCCGCCAGTGCCATGCAGAGAAGCAGCTGGTCGGAAAGATGTATGTCCACAGCCCCATCCGAACGGGCGTATTCTGTGAATTCCTCTATAAGCTCGTCTGCCACCGTCTCCACCCTTTTGCCTCTCTGCCCAATAGCCGTAAAGCCTGCCCTTATATTTTCGTATTCTGCAAGAAGGAACATATACATGCCCCTTCCACCAGAACTTACGGGGCTACAATCTATCCCGACATCTGTAAAGCCCTCTCCTTCAAGCCTCTCCTTTGCCCTCCTTATACCCCTTGTGAGTACATCCTCGGGAAGCCCGCCTGCCTTTGCCCTTAAATATATCCCTTTAAGGGCACCCCTTTCAATGACATTTATCGGTTTTAGTGGTAATGCTGCCTTCTTTATGTGAAACCTTAAAATACCGCCACCTTCCGGATAGAATCCGTACTTAAGCACCTCAAGGGTGGCCTCAAGCCCCATGGGCTTTACCGCAGGCAGAAACACATCCCGTATGTAGTCTGCTACAGGGCTCCAGCGTACATGGGTTCCGCCCTTTATAAGAAGGCTGCAATCTCTGTGAAGTGAGAGTGGAAGAAACAGTGTCTGGAAGACAAGCCCCGTAGAGCCTGCGGTTCTGAGCTCAACGCGGTACTCGCTTTTGTCAACCATGCCACGGGGAAAGAAGACCACCTCTTTTGAGCCGAGCTCAGCCCCCTTTATACTTGCAGCCACGAGCTCTCCCGAAGCCCTGATTGCGCGAAGATGCTGCTCCTTAAGCCCTCCGTCTTTGCGGCCTGCCCTTATGTTGTATATCCTTACAGGCTTTGAAAGGAGGACCGAAAGGGTAAGAGAGGTCCTTAAGACCTGCCCGCCTCCCTCACCTGTGCTTCCGTCTATCTCTATTATTTCTTCAGTTCTCGTCCCAATCGTCTTTCTACAGACCTCACCTTTTCTTCTATCCTGTCCATTGGTTTCGAGGGCCTATCGTCTATCCTTATGGTGGTTATAGCCCTCGGGGATGTGGCGAGCACCTCTTCATGGCATCGTTTGATAAGAGCCATAACTTCATCCCACCTGCCCTCGACCACCGTTCCCATGGGACCTATCTTGTAAGGAAGCCCGCTTTCGTCAACAATCTTCATAACCCTTGCCAGCTCGTCCCCAAGGCTTTCACCCTTACCTATGGGCACAATGCTGAACTCTACAAGCATCCCCTTTTCCTCCTTTTAAAGTTCGACACCATCTACTTCTGCCCCGCATCCCGGACACTTGCCATCTTTTATGTGGTTTGCTCTTACAAAAAAGCCGTATCTTTCTATAAGGAGTCTGCCACAGCTGTAACAATAGGTGGACTCACCCACATCACCGGGGATGTTGCCTGTATAGACATATCGCAACCCCTCTTCAATCCCTATCTCGCGAGCCCTGTGGAGTGTCTCCTTCGGTGTTGGTGGCACATCTGTCATCTTGTAAGCAGGGTAGAATGCACTTATGTGCCACGGTATACTTGGGTCCACAGACTTAAGCCACCTTGCAATGCCTCGAAGCTCGTCTTCGCTGTCGTTGTAGTCAGGGATTATAAGGGTCGTAACCTCAACCCATATGCCGGCTCGATGCAGGCTTTCCACATTCTCAAGCACATATTTAAGTTTTGCCCCTCCACAGACCTTCCTGTAGAACTCTTCAGTAAATGCCTTTACATCCACATTGCAGGCATCTATGATGCCCTTCATCTCTTCTATACATTCAGCTGTCATATAGCCGTTTGTAACGAATATATTACGAAGCCCTTCTTTCTGGGCAAGTCTTGCGCAGTCTATGGCAAACTCAAAGAATATGGTGGGCTCTGTATAGGTGTAGGCTATGTTTTTGCAGCCTGTGGCAAGGGCACTCTCTACCACATCTTCAGGAGTTGCGTCCTCACCGAGTATGAGCCCCTTTTCCTTTGGCATCTGGGAAATCTCATAGTTCTGGCAATGAAGACATCGGAAGTTACACCCCACCGTTGCTATTGAATATGAGAGGGAAGCTGGCTGGAAGTGAAAAAGTGGTTTCTTCTCTATGGGGTCCACATGCTGTGCGATGAGTCTACCGTAGTTAAGACTCATCAGGGTGCCACCACGGTTTTCTCTTACTCCACAGATACCCCTTTTACCATTCCTTATGTGGCACCTGAAGTTACATAGATAACACTCTACGGTGTCGTCCTTAAGGGTTTTCCAGAGTCTTGCCTCGTGCATCCACCCTCAACGCCTCCACAGAACACGGGCTATCTTCACATCATCACTCCACTTGTATTCCACCTCTCCGTGGAATGCCTTATGGAGGATTCTGCCTATACGCTGGGCGAATTTTTCTGTTGTTGTGGTTATCTCCACAGTATCGCCAAGGTCTTTTATCTCTATTATCCTTTCAAGCGGGTTGTTATGGCGTGCAATCTCCTCTTTGTTCTTAAGAAGGTTCAGTATCTCCTCCTTGTGTTCCTTGAGAAAGTCTCCCTTCAGTGTTACGTATCCTCCTACGAACCTGTCTCTTATCTTCTGACAGGCAGGACACAGCCCCTTTTTGAACCGGTCTTTCCTCTTGAGCTCATCTTCTTCTGGAAGACGCCATCTCTTGTTATGGTAGATAATATTGCAGTCTGTACACATGGTCATGTCTTCTGGCTCGTCTTTCAGAAGGTATGGGTCTTTTTCCGTATCTATGGCCTTTCTTGGTGAGTATCTTCTGGTCATGGCTCAAACCCCTCCAATCTTTACAGTATCTTTGTTATTTCATCCCTCTCGTATATCCTGAGAGGTCTCTTTTTTCCACCCTCTATAATATTTATACCACATTTTTTCGATTTTACACTGCCCACGATGGCTGCCGGTATGCCGGCTCTTTCAAGTGTGCTTACCACCCTTTCTGCGTCTTTCTGAGCTACTGCCATAAGAAGGGTGCCAGAGGCTATAAGCCCCATGGGGTCCACCCCGAAGTAGCTAAATACTCTATCTGCTCCCCTGACAATGGGTATTCTATCCCTGTACACCTCAAGCCCCACTCCTGATGCCCGTGCCATCTCATAGAGTCCCATAGAGAGGCCACCTTCTGTAGGGTCATGCATCGCATGGGGCTTTGTAACCTTCATTGTAAGTTCCACATCCTTTAGAACCCCTATCCCCGGTCTTTTGACGAAGTTCCGCCACCTTGCTATGGTGGTCTTTGAGACAATCTTTTCGAGCTCCTCTGCCTTCTCTCTTGCCAGTATGCTCAGTGCCTCAAGGGGGATGGCTTTTGTAACTATGAGGCTATCTCCATGCCTTGCCCCCTGTG
>DRQE01000164.1 GCA_011371515.1 Deltaproteobacteria bacterium | reverse complement strand
TAACGCCGTCCTTGCCGGTACTCCCTTCAGTGTGCCAGATGCCTCTCGCCAGAATCTGTATCAGGTGCTCGAATATCTTAAAAACGAACTGGTCAGCGACAATAAGGCCAGCAACTTCAAAAATATAATCAAGCTTCTTTGCGAGATAGCCCTTGCAACAGATAAACTCATATATGGTAACGGAACATATAATGGGGTGGATGTATCCACCATATCAGATGACTTCAAGAACGCTGCAAAGAGCTCTGTCTTTACAGGCCTTGATGAGGCGGTAAACAAACTCATCGAGTTCGAAAAGGGAGCAAAGAACAGGATAACAGACTATGGCACCTCTTACATTACGGATTCCTACAAGACAAAGGTTAAGAACAAGGACGACTATTCCTACAAATGGGACCCCGCGGATGCGAGTGTGCCAGCCAATGAGGCAGTCTTTACGGGTGGTAATGACAACGATAGAAGGCTCAACAGCCTTCCAGCCCTTACGGAGATATTCGAAGACCTTGTAAAGGCATTAACCTCCCTTTCGGATGTGAACGACACCCTTATGCGGCAGAAGGAGGACTCTCTAAAAGAACAGTTCCCCATCTACAAAAACCTCATAGAAGAGATAGGCAAGGAGCTTTCCACCCTGCCGCCAAGTGGAGCCATAGCAGGTGTGTACGCACAGGTGGACAGAGACCGTGGGGTGTGGAAGGCACCTGCAAATGTCAGCCTCAACGGTGTCTCAGGGCTCTCCTACCACTTCAAACAGACGGAGACTGACAGCCTCAATGTGGATGTGAACTTCGGAAAGTCCATAAATGCCATAAGGTTCATGACAGGCATGGGCTTTATGGTGTGGGGTGCAAGGACCCTTGCAGGAAACGACAACGAGTGGCGCTACATAAGTGTGAGAAGGTTCTTCAACATGGTAGAAGAGTCCTGCAAGAAGTCCACCATGTGGGCAGTCTTCGAGCCCAACGATGCAAGTACATGGATAAAGGTAAAGACGATGATAGAAAACTTCCTCCTGCTCCAGTGGCGCAACGGTGCACTGCAGGGAGCAAAACCAGATGAAGCCTTCTTCGTAAAGGTGGGCCTTGGTGAGACCATGACCCCGCAGGACATACTTGAGGGCAGAATGAATGTGGAGATAGGTATGGCGGTGGTAAGGCCTGCCGAGTTCATAATACTTACATTCTCACATAAACTGGTTGGTTCATAGGATTTGGTAAAAACATAAAACCAAAGGAGTGTTGAAAGATGGCAGAATATCCATTACCGGTTTTTCACTTCAAGGTAGACTGGGGAGGAACAAAGATAGAGTTCTCAGAGGTAAGCGGGCTCAACATAGAGGCTCAGGTGATAGAGTACCGCGACGGGGCAAGCCCTGAGTACACTATGCGCAAGATGCCGGGGCTTGTAAAGTACGGCAACATAACGCTTAAAAGAGGCATATTCAAGAACGACAACGACTACTACAAGTGGCTCAACACCATAAAGATGAATACCGTGGAAAGGCGGGATATAACCATAAGTCTGCTCGACGAGGAGCACAACCCGGTTATGGTGTGGAAGGTGAAGAATGCCTTTCCTGTAAAGATTGAGGGACCAGGGCTTAAGGCATCTGGAAATGAGGTGGCAATAGAATCAATAGAAGTTGCACATGAAGGGCTGACCATAGAGACCACATGAAGCTGAAGCTGGATGCCATCGATAAAGAGCTCTACCCACCTGTGGGGTTCCACTTCAAGGTGGAGTTTAAACTACAGGGCTTGAGCGCAGAGGCGCGGGAGGCAAGGTTTCAGGAAGTCTCTGGGCTTTCAAAGAGCCTTGGAGTGGAAGAGTACAGAGAGGGCGGCGAGAACCGCTTCAGCCACAGACTGCCGCTACCGGCAAAGTATCCAAATCTGGTGCTCAAAAGAGGGGTGCTGAGGAACTCAAAACTCATAAAGTGGTGTTTCGATGCCATAGACAACTTCGTCTTCAGCCCCGTGGAACTTACGGTAACGCTTCTAAACGAAGAGCACGATCCCCTTGTGGTGTGGGATTTCGTGGGAGCCTATCCTGTAAAGTGGTCTGTAACAGACCTCAAGGCACAGGAGAACTCCATAGTAATAGAGAGCATGGAGCTTGTCTACCAGTACTTCACAAAGAAGGATGCCTGAATGCCCATAGAGATAAAGGAGATAATCATAAGGGCAGAGGTGAAAGAGCTGGAAGAAGGTGGGGCTACCGCAGGAAAGGCTCCACAGGCCAGTATAGAGGATATTGTGGAAGAGTGTGTCGAACAGGTTATGCGCATAATAAGAGACATGAAGGAGAGATAGATGGCAGAGGCAGAAAACAAAGGAGAGCTTAAAAAACTTCTTATAGAGTGCTACAGCGATGAGAAGTATCAAGAGCTGGTGGACAAATTCGAAGCCCTGTTCAACCCGAACAAGTATTCCCTCAAGTACGAGATAGAGTATGGCGAGCGCAAGCCCCATGGCACAGCCCACAGCGCACCGTCCTTCTCAAATATAAAGCCGCAGCAACTGAGCCTTGAATTTCTGATTGATGGAACAGGTGTTACAACAGGCAAAAAAGAGAAAGTGGCAGAAAAGATAAGGGAGTTTCTCAAGAAGGTATACGAATACGACGGCAGCATACACCGCAACAGATACTTAAGAATAGTGTGGGGAGAGCTGATATTCGACTGCATACTCAAGTCTGCAAACATCACATACACACTGTTCGAGCCTTCGGGAAAGCCCCTGCGGGCAAAGATAAACGCAGAGTTCGAGGGATTCGTTAACGATGAACTCAGAGAGAAGAGAGAGAACAAACAATCACCTGATGTAACCCATATCCGCATAGTAGAGGGTGGGCAGAGGCTCGATAGCCTTACAAACAGTATATACAGAACACCGGACTACTACATAGATGTGGCAAAGATAAACGGGCTCGTCTCGTTCAGAAAGCTGAAAGAAGGTCAGGAGCTTATCTTTCCGCCACTAATGGATGAGGTGAAAGATGGCAGCCAGTAAGAAGGGTTCCCAGAAGTCCACAGACCTGCCAACATTTGCAATATTCTCGGACGATAAAGAGCTTTCGGGCTCTTTCAATGTGGTATCCATAATGGTCAGTAAAGCCGTGGGAAGGATACCAAGGGCAAGGGTGGTCTTCAAAAGCGGAGACCCTGCCACAGGAGACTTTCCCCTTTCGAGCAAGAAGGACGAGCTTCTGCCGGGCAGAAAAATCCGCATAGAGGCAGGCTACCATAACGAGAACACCACCATATTCGAAGGCATAATCATAAGGCACAGGCTTGAAGTAAAGGGTACGAACAACTTCTATGTGGTGGTTGAGTGCAGGGACAGGGCTTACAGTATGACGGTGGGCAGAAAGAACCGCTACTTTAGGGACATCAAAGACAGCGAGGCTATAGAAGAACTCATAGGCGCACACACACTTGAGGCAGATGTTGAGCCCACAGATGTTACCCACAGAGAGCTCGTCCAGTTCAACACAACCGACTGGGACTTCATGCTTTCAAGGGCAGAGGCAAACGGCATGGTGGTCGTGGTTGACGATGGCAGGGCGGTGGTAAAGAAGCCGGATACATCGAAGGATGCAGCTTTGAAGCTCACCTTTGGCAACGAAATAATAAGCCTTGATGCAGTGATAGATGCCACACACCAGCAAGCCACACTCAAGTGTGCTGCATGGAATCAGGCAGAACAGACACTCCTCGAGGCAGAGGCAGAACAACCACAGATAGAAGAGGCAGGCAACCTGCCATCCACAGAGCTTTCTGGCACGGTAACAGACGAAGAGGTTGAGTACAGACACACAGGCTGGATAACTGCAGAGGAGCTACAGGCATGGGCAGATGCAAGAAAGACGAGGGCTGTGCTTTCAAAGATACGCGGGGTTGTAAGGTGTAAGGGAGTGGCAGAGCTTAAGTGTGCAGATGTGGTGGAGCTTTCAGGGCTTGGCGAGAGGTTCAACGGAAAGGTCTTCGTAAGTGGCATAAAACACGAGGTGGGCAACGGTAGATGGGAGATGGATGTGGAGTTTGGCCTTTCTGCCGAACCCTTTATAAGTGAATACGAGGTGAATTCACGCACCATGCAGGAGCTTCTGCCCCATGTGGAGGGCTTACAGATAGGTGTGGTCACCCAGATACAGGATGACCCCGATGGTGAGTACAGAGTGCTCGTGAAGATGCCCGTTGTGGACGCAGAGGCAGAGGGCACATGGGCAAGGGTTGCAACACTCGATGCGGGCAAAAACAGAGGGGCATTCTTCATGCCAGAGATAGGCGACGAGGTGGTGCTCGGCTTTCTGAACAACGACCCAAGGGATGCCGTCATACTGGGTATGCTGAACAGCAGCCACAAGCCCGCCCCGCTTGAGCCAAAGGACGACAACCCCGAGAAAGGCTTTGTTACAAGAGAGGGACTACGCCTTATATTCAACGATGAGCTCAAAAGTATAAGAATAGAGACCCCTGCAGGCAATGTGGTCCAACTCAGTGAGGACGAGGGAGCAATACTCATCGAGGATGAGAACGGAAACAGGCTTGAGATGAACTCTTCAGGAGTTCTTATAGAGAGTGGCGGCAATATAGAGCTCAAGGCATCGGGCACCATAAAGGTTGAGGGACAGAATGTGGAGGGTTCTGCCTCTACAGGCATGAAACTCAACGGTGGTGCATCGGCAGAGCTCTCTTCTTCAGGAGCAACGAAGATAAAGGGCTCGATCGTCAACATAAATTGACCCCTGTGGAAGTAACAGAAAGGGAGGGATTAATTTATGCCACCAGCTGCAAGGGTTATGGATACAACAACACACGGAGGAGTTATTACAGGTCCCGGGGTGGCAACCGTTCTTATAGGAGGTATGCCCGCAGCAGTCATGGGAGATACCCATGTATGCGCATTACCACCGGCTTCACACCAGCCGACAACAAGCCCTTTTCCAAAGGGCAGTGCCACCGTCTTTATAGGTGGAAAGCCTGCGTTGAGAACGACAGACATCTGCCTCTGTGGAGCAGCAGCGCTGATAGGTGAGATTACCGTGCAGATAGGAGGATAGAGGGTGAAAAAAGAAGAGAGTTTTCTTGGCACCGGCTGGAGCTTTCCGCCAGAGTTCGACAAAAACACCGCAGATGTAAAGATGACCAGCGCAGAGGAGGATATTAAAAGGAGCCTCTACATACTCCTCTCCACCACGGTTGGTGAAAGGGTCATGCAACCAGCCTATGGGTGTAACCTTAAAAGGTTCCTCTTCGAGCCACTGAACGCAACCACGATAGCCTATGTAAGAAAACTCGTGGAGGACGCTATAGTCTATTTCGAACCAAGGATAGAGCTTGATGGCGTATCGGTAGAGATAGAGGAGGGCACTCTCAACATAATAATAGACTTCCGCATAAGAGCCACCAACGCAAGGAGCAATCTGGTCTATCCATTCTATCTCAAAGAGGGAACATAGCCTATGAGCAAGAGGTGTAGCTGTGAGACAAATCTTTCGGCTATGGGTATAAAGGGCTTAAGGCATGACGGAACAAGCCGTAACAGGCGCTGGCTCAAGGCACTCTCACCAGAGTATGTGAAGATAGACGAAAGAAGGCTTGAGGACCTTCTGTGTTTTCTCGAAAAGTACGCCACCCTTATTGCCTATTACAACAGCCAGAACAAACCCGACGGTAACTGGCAGGACTTTATAACCACAGACATCTCGACACTACTTGCAAAGATAGTAAAGACCAACTACAGGCTTGTTGGAGAGACCTTCAGAAGGTATCTGGACATACTCAAAGACTCCCTGAGTGCAGAAGACTACAAGCCCCTTTTCGATATAATATTCAGCCTCTTCTACGAGTTCGAAAAGTTTTCGGGGCTACCCATCTATGACATTCCGTTCAAGGAAGAACTGGAAAGAGAGATTACCATAAGGCTTCGAGGCGAGCTTGCAACCCTTATAAAGTACTACAACAAGGGCGTTGAAGAAGGACTCATAGACGACACCATAGAGGTGGACTCATCAGGGGATGGCTACAGGTTTTCATCTACGAAGAGTATACTGGAGAAAGGGTTCTCTTCACTCTGGATAGACCCTGCGGTTGACGGGGCTGCCAAAAGCTGGCAGGACTACTATACGGGGCTTGCCACAAACCTTGAAGATGTTGACATATATGGTGATTCCGGGTGGTCAGATAAGAAGCGTATAGAGTACTCTCTGTCTTTCCTTAAGGCACTGTTTAGCCGCGTATATGGCGTCTACATAAGGCTCGTTACAGGGGCGGGCAAACACCTCGTCTACAGCCTCGAGAACTCCCCACGCCACAAGGCACACAACGCACTACTGCTTGCATTCCTCAAACTTTTTTCCTATGCACAGGAAGAGCTCAACAGCCTTACAAGAAGACACCTTGAGTTCTACTACAAGGAGGTCTTAAGGCTTAAGGAAAAGCCAGAAAACCCTGACTCCGTACACATAGTGGTGGAGCTTGCAAAACATGTGGATGAATACATACTGAAGGCAGGAACAGAGCTTAAGGCAGGCAAAGATGCCACTGGAAAGGAGCTCATATATAGTGTTGATAAAGACATAACCCTAAACAGGGCGAGGGTTGAAAGCCTTAAGACCCTGTTTGTAGAAGAGACCAATGATACGGGCAAAGAAGAGTTCTCTATCTATGTATCCTCTGACCCTCTTAAAGAAGATGCAGACACCATGTGGAGACCCTTTGGTGAGCCACAGTCAGAGCTTACTGAAAAGACCATGGAGCTTGCCACCGCAGGATTTGCCATAACATCGCCCGTTTTAAGGCTTGCGGGCGGCAAGAGAACCATAACCATAACCATCACACCCGAAGAGGAGGTAAGTTCTGATACACTCAAGGCAGAACACTTCAGGGTGGAGCTAAGCGGTAAGAAGGGCTGGATAGAGGTAAGCCCTGATGGAGAAGATGCAAAGTTCAGTCTGTCTGTCGACAGCAATATTGAGTTAGAAATAACCCTTTCAGAGGCCATTGAACCTGTAGTGGACTACGACCCCGAAAAGCTCGATGGCGGGTATGATACGAACTTTCCGGTGGTAAGATTCCTTCTCAACGAGCAGGTGCCTCTTTCTGCCAGAGAGATAACCATAAATAAAGTTAAGATAGATGTTAAGGTAGAGGGGTTACGAGAGCTGATACTACAGAATGATCAGGGAGTGCTCGACCCTTCTTCCCCATTTATGCCCTTTGGTCCCCAGCCCATTGTGGGTAGTTCCTTTTATGTAGGCTCAAGGGAGATATTTTCAAAGCAACTCAAAGAGCTCACCCTTTCCATAGAATGGATGGGACTGCCAGAGGAGAGTTTTGTAAACTACTATAGTTATGGTAAAGATACAGATAAAAAGAAATACCTCAATATAACATCTGACGATGATTTCAGGGTGAAGCCCTATTGCCTTAAAGATGGTTCGTGGAGTACGGATTGCCTTAACGGCAGCAACGAAGTTTCTCTTTTTAAACACAATAGTAATCTTGATAAACCTGAAAGCCAAAACTCTCTTACATTTAACTTCACAGCTTTACATAAGGAATATTCAGAGCTTGAAGAGTTCAACTCCTACAGTATGGGGCTCAAGCAGGGTTTTCTGCGCCTTGAGCTGAGCAATCCTGCCGATGCCTTCGGACACGCCCTATATCCACAGGTATATACAGACTGGATAGTAAAGGACGATGGTGCCGGTGAGCAGCCCAGAAGACCCTACACACCCACCATAAAAAGCCTCAGCTGTAACTATACCGCAACCGCCAGTGTGGACGGTGAAAGCCACAGATTCCTGCACATACATCCCTTTGGCTACAGGTATCAGGAAATCCTGAAGGTTAACGAGGACGAAATAAAGGCATTTTCCCTTCTGCCCCCTGTCCTCAAGACCGATAAGAACGGTTATATGCAGGCTGCCCTCCATGTTGGTATAGGTGAGGTTGAGCCGAGCCAGACGGTCTCCATACTCTTTCAGGTTGCCGAGGGCACGGAAGATAGCTCGGTAGATGTGCCTGATGTTATCGAGTGGCACTATCTTTCAACAGATGGCAGCTGGAAAGCCCTTGAGGATTACATAATAGAGGATACAACAAATAGCCTTCTTACTTCAGGCATTATACGGCTGAGCATACCAGAGGATGCGTCCTTGGAACACACCCTTATGCCACAGGGGATGAGATGGATAAGGGTTAGCATATCCGACAGATACAGGGCGTTCCCCCTTATGGTGGATGTGGTGGCTCAGGCAGGGGTTGCAACCTTCAAGAACATGGGCAATGACCCATTCCACCTTGCAAGCCCACTTCCTTCAGGCTCCATAACGAAGCCCGTAAGGAGTGATTCGTCCATAAAGAAGATAACCCAGCCCTATCCATCCTTCGGTGGCAGGATGCGAGAGGCTCCGCAGGAGTTCTATCGAAGGGTTAGCGAAAGGTTGAGGCACAAAAACAGAGCCATCACCGTATGGGACTACGAGAGGCTCGTGCTCGAAGAGTTCCCCTTTATCTACAAAGTGAAATGCCTGCCCCATACAGAGGAAGCCAATGAGCTCTCCCCCGGAGCAGTAAAGGTGGTGGTAGTGCCAGATATTACCAAACAGCAGGGTATAGACCCCTTCAAGCCCATGGTGAGCAATAACAACAGAAAGAGGATAAAAGAACTTCTTGAGGCACTCAGCAGTGGGTTCGTAAAGGTCAGTGTGGAGAATCCTGTGTACGAAGCAGTCAGGGTAGACTGCAAGGTGGCATTTGGAAAAGGATTTGACGAGAACTATTACAAAAAACAACTCGAGGAAGACCTTAAAAGATTCCTTGCCCCATGGGCTTTTGAGGATGGCAGGGAGCTAACCTTCGGAGGCTCGCTCCACCGCTCAATGGTGGTTGGCTTCATGGAAAATCTCCACTATGTAGACCATGTGATGGATGTAACCCTTTCTGTGGTGGATGAAGAGGGAAATGTCCAAGAAGGAAGAGGCGGACTCTCGGAGATAGTTCTCTCAAAACCATGGGCTGTGCTCACAACCCACTGGGAGCACCGTGTGGAGCCCGGTGCGTGTAGCAAGGCTGGTTAAGGGAGGTATTTTGTGGCAGAAAGCAAGGCTATAGTTAAGGGAAGAACACTGCCAGAGGGCATGGACTATAACTTCCTCAGGCAGAAGGGCATTGAGTATATAACACAGCTTGCCTCTGATGTATGGACAGACCACAACATACATGACCCCGGTATTACCATACTGGAAGTGCTCTCCTATGCCATAACCGAGCTCACCTATAGAACGAGATTCCACACAAAAGACATACTCGCAAGAAAGAGCGACGAAGAGATTCAGGACTTCTTTACTGCCCGCCAGATTCTAACATGTAATCCTCTCACCATAGAAGACATAAGGCTTCTCATAATAGACTGCCATGGTGTGCAAAACGGCTGGCTCGAGGTGTTCAATGGACCTGCCTTCCACTACAGATGCAACGAAGACGACAGGGGCTACAGGATGAGCCTGAAAGCTAAAGAGGGCTTCGAGAAGAAGGTGCTAAAGGGGCTTTACAATGTATTCCTGCAACTTGAAGAAGACGATGAGCTGGGAGACCTAAACACAAACATCATAGAGTGGGAGCTTGAAAAGGATGATGAGACCATACCAGTAAGGATTGTAACACCCCCTGTGGAGGTGGAGTTCCCTCTTTACTATAAAGAGGAGAGCCTGTTGCAGATACTTGATGGAGAGATAAAGGGGCATGAGTTCGTCTGGCTTGATAGGGGCGAGCTCTCTTTCGAGATAAAGATAGTCTTTGATGGGGCAGAGCCGTTTAGTGTATCGGCTGGAAGTTTCAGGGTGTTGCTGCCACCCTATGTAACGGTGGATGTGGTGGACGAGCTCGAACAGATGCTTAAAAGCTCTGAGGCAGACTCTTTCTTTAAGTTCTACACAAAGCGGCTTAAGAGGATCCTTGCCATCATAAAAGATGTTTACTGCAGGCTTCACAGCCACAGGAACCTCTGTGAGGACTATGTAAGGTTCGGCATAGTCAAAAGTCAGGAAATATCCCTCTGTGCAGACATAGAGCTTGCTCCAGAGGCAGACCCTGAACAGGTGCTTGCCAGAATATTCTTTGAGGTAGACAGGTTCCTTGCCCCACCAGTAAGTTTCTATTCTCTAAAGGAGATGCTGGAGAAGGGCAAAACCGTGGACGAGATATTTGAGGGCCTTGTAATGCAACAGGGTTTTGTCGATAGAGACGAACTCAGGGAGTCAGAGCTTAAAGATAGAATCCATGTGTCAGACCTTTACAGGATTATACTCGGCATAGATGGGGTGGTATCCGTAAGAGACCTTCTCGTTACGAACTATCTGGATGGTGTGCCACAGACCAGCGGAGAAAGATGGTGTCTCAAGCTGGGTGGAAAGTATCATCTTAACCTGAGGCACGAATGGTCGAGGATTATATTCTACAAAAACAGGGTGCCATTTTATGCCGATAGAGAGCAGGTAGAAACACTTCTGCAACACCTGAAGGCAGAACACATAAAGCCCAAACTCAACGGATACGATGCAGACCTCGATGTGCCACAGGGAAGAGTGCTTCCACTTGATGAGTACTACTCCGTACAGAACGACTTTCCCCTTGTCTATGGGGTGGGCAAAGCTGGGCTTCCTTCTACGGCTGATGCCAGAAGAAAAGCACAGGCAAGGCAACTAAAGGCGTTTCTCATGTTCTTTGATCAACTGCTTGCAAGTTATCTTTCGCAGCTTGAGAATGTTAAAAACCTTCTGTCCGTAGCAGCTCCTGTGGATGCCACATATTCAGTGCGCCCGCTTTACAACGAGCCTGACAAAGAAGAAGACGACTTTCCATCGGTGGAGTACCTGCTCAACGACTTCATAGAGTTCGTAAGAGAAAAGACGGGTTCAACAGAGCTTGATGCCATCGACAGGAAAAAACTCGCCGACTACTGGAAAGAGTTCAGAGAAATAGAGAACGGCTATTTGCAAAAGCTCAGAGAATATACCGAGCCGGAAGAGCTATTTCTTGAAAGAAGGAGTCGTTTTCTTGATCACCTTATAGCAAGGTTTGCGGAAAGTTTTACAGACTACGCCATGGTCATATACATGGCTGCGGCAGAAGGCAGCTATGCCGAAAAACTTGACACCCTGAGGGATATGATAAAGGACAAGGAGGACTTTCTCCGAAGCTATCCTGAGATAAGTAGAGACAGGTCAAAGGCTTTCAAATACAGATGCCTTAAGGAGGAAGAGAGCCTGTGGGACTCAGCCAATGTGTCGGGTCTTAAGAAGAGGCTCTCAAAACTCTTTGGAATAGATAACTACGAGCGAAGAACCATAGGTTACTGCGAGAAGGATGTCAATAAAGACTTTAAGATAAAAAAGGTTGGTGAAAACAGGTATGAGATAGCGCTTCACATAGATGTAGACAGAGACACCTATAGTTATAGAGAGCAGGCACTCAAGAGTAAAAGGTTTACAGCCGAATCCACTGACGCCCAGAAGAAGGAGGCAGGAACCCGTATAAGCCACATAATAGAGCGGAGCCCCCTTAAGGAAAACTACAGGATAAAGAAGATGTCGGGCTGGTTCAGGCTTGAGCTTATAGGCTCTGATGGCGATGTGCTCGCACAGTGCAGAAAGAGGTTCACAACAGAGAAGGATGCCGAACAGTATAGGGACGGAATAATAAAATACATGAGGTCGAAATACTTCAGGGAAGGCTTCCATATATTTGAACACATACTTTTTAGACCGGTGGATGATGTGGAGATAACC
>DRQE01000163.1 GCA_011371515.1 Deltaproteobacteria bacterium | reverse complement strand
CTTCAAAGGGCTCGAAGAAGCTATATCGTCTGCCCCCTTTTCTGTAGATGAACTCTATCTCCTCTTCCGTGCCAAAGAGTATTGCATCACGCACCTTTTTGGGAAGCTTCCTGAAGGGTGTTTCAGGGGCAAACCCGTAATGGCGTGAAAGAGAAAGGATTATGTCCTCATACAGTGCGGTGGGCTTCTTCTCTGTCTTCTTGTTCCATGGTGCTATGGCACCATCTATAAGGGAAAGCTCCTGATCTGGCACCACAAGGGAAGGGTCAAAACTCGTCTTCTCACCAAGCCCCTTGCACTCGGGGCATGCCCCATGGGGGCTGTTGAACGAAAAGGTGGTAAGGGTTATCTCAGGATAACTTATACCGCACTCGATGCAGGAGAGTTTCTCATTGAAGAAGAACTCCCTGCCTTCAGAGGTCTCCACCTTTGCTATTCCACCTGAAAGCCCTGTTGCAAGCTCAAGGGCATCAGATAGTCTCAGCCCCACGCCCTCTTTTACAACCAGACGGTCTATTACAACATCTATGTAGTGCTTCTTTCTCTTATCGAGCCCGTCCACCTCAATAAGCTCAACCATCTTGCCATCTATCCGCGCCTTTGTGTAGCCATCTCTTCTGAGGGCAGCCAGCTCCTTACGATACTCTCCTTTTCTGCCCCTCACTATGGGTGAGAATACAGTAAGTTTTGTGCCCTGTGGAAGTTCAAGAAGGCGCTCTGTCATCTGCTGGATAGACTGCGTGGTAATGGCTCTGCCACATCTGTAGCAGTGTGGTGTGCCAAGGGTGGTAAAAAGTAGCCTCAGATAGTCGTAGACCTCTGTTACTGTGCCAACTGTGGAGCGGGGATTCTTAGATATGGTCCTCTGCTCTATGGATATGGATGGTGAAAGCCCCTCGATGCTTTCCACATCGGGCTTGTCCATCTTCTCGAGAAACTGGCGTGCATAGGCGGAAAGGCTCTCAACATACCTTCGTTCACCCTCTGCATATATGGTGTCGAAGGCAAGGGAGCTCTTTCCCGAACCACTAACCCCTGTTATGACTATCAGGCTGTTCTTGGGTAACTCTAAGTCTATGCCCTTAAGGTTGTGTTCCCTTGCACCCTTTATTACTATCCTGTCCATGGCTAAACCTGAGTGTTGCCATCCTTGCTGCAAGCTCTATGGCACTGACCATGTTTCTGTGGTCTGCCACACCCTTCCATGCAAGCTGATAGGCTGTGCCGTGGTCCACAGAGGTCCTTATTATGGGTAGCCCAATCGTTACATTCACTGCTGTATCGAAGGAGGTGAGCTTTACAGGAATGAGCCCTTGGTCGTGATACATTGCCACACAGCAGTCAAACTCTCCCTTCTGTGCCCTCCAGAATAGAGTATCTGCCGGATAGGGTCCTGTAGCCTCTATCCCCTCTGTTCTTGCACGCTCGATGGCTGGCTTTATTATCTCTTGGTCTTCTCTACCAAAAAGCCCATCTTCGCCTGCATGGGGGTTTAGCCCACAGACGGCAATCGATGGGGCATCAATACCAAAGTAGAGCCTTAAGGTTTCGTCACTCAAGCGTATTACCCTGTAGACATCCTCCTCTTTTATAAGCTCTGGTACGGAGCCCAGCGGGGTGTGTATGGTTACAAGCACCACCTTAAGGATATCTGTAACAAACATCATGGCATAGTTGGTGGTGCCTGTAAGGTGTGCTATGTACTCTGTGTGTCCTTGGAAACCAAAGCCAGCAAGCCTTGCAGCCAGCTTGTTTATAGGGGCGGTAACCATGGCATGGAATCTGCCCTCAAGGCAGCCCCTTACAGCCTCCTCCACATAACTTATCATCGCCCTGCCACACTCTAAAGATATCCTGCCGGGCTCTACAGAGGAAGGCTTAAGAGCCGATACACTTATAACCTCCTCTTCACAGAGTGGGTCTATGTTTAGAAGGGTTGCAAGATGGGAAAGTATAGCCATATCGCCTACAACCAGTGGTCTTACCTTCTCCCTTATCTTCTTTTCAGAGAGGGCACGCAGTGTTACCTCTGGACCTATGCCTGCGGGGTCTCCCATGGTTATGGCTATGGTGGGTTTTTCCATACTCAGAGCCTTACCTCTATGTGTGCCACCTTCTTCATGTACTCAAGCCATGTGCGGTATCTCTCCTCAAAAGCCCTCTGGAAGAGCCGTTCATGTATGATTGGTCTTACCTCTTCAAGGGGTCTTGGCTTGCCCTTGCGCACGTCCACAAGCTGCACTATGTATATACCCTTGGGCGTTCTCAATGGCGGGCTTACGCTGCCGGGTTTGAGCCTTTCCACAACACCCCTTATGAGCGGGCTGAGTTCTTCAAGTTTCATGTAACCTATATCTCCACCCACTGCACTTGTCGGTGCGTCTGAGAACTCCCTTGCAAGCTCATCGAAGGGTCTGCCCTCTTTGAGCTCTTCGAGAACAGCCTTTACGCGACGCTCGAGGGTGTCAGCATCACCCTTCTCGAGAAGGATTATCCTCAACCTATACGCAGGTGGCAGCAGAAATTCGTCTATGTGGCTTTTGTAGTACTCCTCTATGTCTTCGTCTTCTATCTTTATCCTCGAACGAAACTGGGCACTCATGAACTTTGCCTTGCGTATATCGTCGCGCAGTTTGTCGCGATACTGCTTGTATGTAAGCCCGCTTCTTTCGAGCACCTGCCGCAGAGCCTCCTCTGTAAGACCATTTCTTTTTTTCACATCCTCTATGGCGTTGTCTATCTCGCTTTCGCTCACCTCTATGCCCATCCGCTCTGCAGACTGTTTTATAAGGGCATCCTCTATGAGAAGGTCCAGCACGAGGCTTGCCTTCGTGTCCCTGTCCCGAGGCTGCAGATCTTCCCTTAATCCCTTCGTTATAACCTTTATGGAGGTTTCAAGCTCTGAAAGGGTTATAACCTGATCATTGACAATGGCAATGATTCTGTCCACTATCTCAGAGCGCAGTGGACCGGCTGCAAAAAGCACGAAGACCGCACATGCGACTATTATAGTTTTAAGATGTCTCTTCATGATGCAAGAAACTCTCTGTCCACATCTATCTCTATGTTTTTCTTAAGCGTAAGTATCCACTCGCGATACTTCTTCTCTGCCCTCTCACGCCTTATCTTCTCTATTATGATGTCCTTCACATCTTTGAAGCGCAGTTTTCTGCCCTTCTTTTTATCCACCACCTTGAATATGTGGTATCCATAGGGGGTTTTGACTATCTTGCTTACAGCCCCTTTTGGAAGGTTGAAGACTATCTCAAACTCGGGTGGCATATCTCCCTTACCAAAGAAGCCAAGGTCTCCGCCCTTTTCTGCCTCTGGACCTATTGAGTACTGCCTTGCAAGTTCTTCGAAGGGCTTCTTTTTAAGAAGCCTCTTTATCTTTTTTGCCTCCTCCTCTGTTGCAACCACAATCATACGGGCGCGTACCTGCTGGGGTATCTCGTAGCTCTTGCGGTTTTTGTTGTAGTACTCTCTTGCCTCCCTATCCGTTACGGTAATACTTTTGTCTATCACCTCATGGATGGTCTTCTTTATAAGCAGCCTTCTTCTTATCTCCTTCTTCCATTCGTCAAGGCTGCCGTACCTCTTACCTATGACAGCCTTTACAGACTCATCACCTTCTGCAAGAAAGTTTTCTACCTCCTTTTCCACCTCTTCATCTGTAACGGTAATACCTCTTCTCTGTGCCTCTATGAGGATGAGCTCCTCTTCTATGAGCTGGTTTAACAGGTTTCTTTTAAGCTCTTTCAGTTCTGGTGGTGTTATTCTCTCCCTTTCGGGCACTATGCGTGTAAGCATCGCCTCGAATTCCTTCTCTGTTATGACCCTGTCACCTATCT
>DRQE01000162.1 GCA_011371515.1 Deltaproteobacteria bacterium | reverse complement strand
TAGAACCGATAAGTGGGGCCAGACCACCATTAAAAGGCTCTATGCCATAGGTGAAACAGCACATACAGGGCTGCATGGAGCAAACAGGCTTGCATCTAACTCTCTGCTCGAAGCCCTCGTATTCGCAAAAAAGGCGGCAGAACACTCGATAGAGCTTGTAAAAGAAGACCGTAAAGAGATACCGCCCATACCGCCATGGCACACAGGTGGAGCAGTAATAAGCGACGAGATGGTCGTTATAACACACAACTGGGATGAGATAAGAAGGTTCATGTGGAACTATGTGGGTATCGTCAGGTCGAACCGCCGCCTTGAGCGTGCGAAAAGAAGGATAGAGCTTCTCTCAGAAGAGATAGACCAGTACTACTGGGACTTCATACTCACCTCTGATCTGGTGGAATTGAGAAACATAGCAGTCGTATCAGAGCTTATAATAAACTCTGCCATATACAGAAAGGAATCCAGAGGGCTACACTACAATATAGACTTTCCAGAAAGGGACGACGAGCACTTCCTGAAGGACACCATCATACGGAGAAAGGCTCAGGGGTTCGAGATCCTTTAAGGTGAAACCTTATGGTAAATGTGGTGCCCCTGCCTTTTTCCGTGTCCACCTCTATGTCTCCGTTGTGGTTCTCTATGACCCTATAGGCTATGGTAAGCCCGAGCCCTGCCCCCGTAACCTTTGATGTGAAGAAGGGGTGGAATATCCTTCTTGCAACCTCACTCTCCATACCACAGCCGGTATCGGAAATCTTGACAACGAGCACATTGCCCTCGGCAGGAAGGGTTGAAATGGTTACCTCCCCCTTATTCTCTATGGCATCTACGGAGTTGTGGAGGAGATTGAGGAAGGCTATCTTAAGGTGTCTTCTGTCCATCTCAAACTCTGGTGCTCCGGGCATGAGCTCTGTCTTTATGGTAATGTCCTTATCCCCTATAAAGCCTTTTGCCTCTTCCACCGCCTCTTCTATTACCTCATTTATATTTCCCATACTCATGTGAGGGGTAAGAATACTTTTGTACTCGTCTATCCGCTCCATCATCTTCTCAAGCCTCTGGACATAGGTTATTATGATCTCAAGATACTTCTTGTGCGAAGGATTGGACTCATGTTCATAGAGGCGTCTTGCCATACCCCCGATACTCACAAGCGGGTTACGCACCTCGTGTGCGATGCTGTCTACCATCTCGCCGAGGGCGGCAAGTTTCTCTGCCTCGCGCAGTTTTGCCTGCAGCATCTTGACCCTTAGAAGAGACTTTACCCTTGCACTTACCTCCACAAGGCTGTAGGGCTTTACTATGTAGTCCTCGGCACCCATCTCGAGCCCCATAACCTTGTCATCCAGTTCCCCACGGGCTGTGAGCATTATCACCGATATGTAGCGCGTCTCTTCGTTGGACTTAAGACGCCTGCACATCTCGTATCCATCCATCCGCGGCATCATTATGTCAAGAAGGATGAGGTCGGGCTTGAAGGTTTCCACCTTCTTGAGCCCCTCAACCCCATCCCTTGCGGTCTCGACCTCGTAGCCGTCTGCCGTCATCTTCTCGGAAAGAAGAAAACGGCTCTTCTCGTTATCGTCTACTATCAGTATCCGTGGTTTCATCTCTACCTTTAAAACCCAACCCTTACCATTATGAATGGACCATCGAGTTGCAGGTCCACTTTGTCATCCTCCACCTCTGCATAGAGCTTCATGTATCTGTAGCCTCCAGAAATGCTTACAAGCGGTAGGGGTGTTATGTTAAGCCCAACCTCTCCGTCAACGAAGTAGGCATCTCCCCCATAGGTTATGCCCGTTATCTCTCCCGATACATTGAACACCGAAGGTAGCCCCATCTGAAAGGCAACCCCAAGTGTGGGTAGCCCCACCAGTATGGATTCTGATTCACTCACAACTATGGACTCAAGCGAGGCGTCTATGTCGAAGACCTTGAGCTCTGCTATTATGCCGAACCTGTTTCCTGCAACTTTTACGAAGTCGTACTCATAGCCCAACCTGTGGTAGTCCACATCAAGGCTGGTTGTAACATCTGTACTCACACTGTAGCCTTTGCCTGCAAAGTTTATGCTTTTGGTTATGGTCTTCGAACCATCCCATGAAAGGGGCACGAAGGCATACCTTACCCTGTGTTTTCCGAACTCGAAGGTTATCCTTCCCTCAAGAAAGTTCTCTTCCGTATCCACGCCAAGGTCTCTTTCAAGGTCTATTTCTGTGCCTGTAAGCCCGTTCTCTGTAACCTTCACCTCTGCATCGAGTTCACTCAGCCAGTACCTTGCCTCCACACTAACCAGTGCCATGGCTCGTGACTGAAAGATAAGCACCGATGCAATCGTAAGAAACGCTATGGCTAACCTTCTCATACCTCTACATCCTCCTTTACTGGTATTAATACTTGACACTCTCTTTAAGCTGGCATAACCTGAATAGTATGTTCATAAAGCTATTCATACTTTTTACAGTCGTTCCTGTAGTGGAGCTCGCCCTTCTCATAAAGGTGGGCACCATAATAGGCACATTGAATACGGTCATTCTGGTGATACTCACAGCCCTTATTGGTGCCTACATGGTAAAGCTCGAAGGGCTCAATGTGTTCTACCGCTTTCAGAGAAACCTTTTGCACGGCATCTTCCCTGCAGAGGAGATATTCGATGGTGCGCTGCTTCTTGTGGCAGGCGCCCTTCTTATAACCCCCGGTATTATAACCGACATACTGGGCTTTTCCATAGTATTTCCACCATCGAGAAGGGTAATAAAGAACATACTCAGACGCTACTTTGAAAAGAGGTTCGAGTTAAGGGTTATAAGATAGCCCTCCCTGACTGTTATATTATGGGACTCGTAGGACCTGCCTGATGTCCCACCTCGTATCTTATGGTTCCTGTCTGGTCTGTGTAGAACCATCGCATCTTCGTGTTGCCATCCTCTGGCTCTACCCGCAGGCTCCATATGGGCTCACCATTTGAAGCATTCGACACAGACAATGTATACCTGTAGCCCTCGTATATCCTCACATTGTTTCCACTGCCAGCTGGAGCCGTCCCCGGCATATCGAGCTCATCGAAGTCGTCTGTATAAGTATCGTTGTCTGTCCTGTATAGCTCCTGTGCCTTGATTATCCTGTGTATGTGGGATATGGCAACCGTCTCCCTCGTCTTGTAGATGAACTTGAAGTATACTGTTACGGCCATGGCGGCAAGCACACCGAGAAGAAACATCACCACCACAAGTTCAACCAGCGTGAATCCCGACTGTGCACGAAGTGCGGGCAGACCTCTTACTTTCCTGCCTCCTGCGGGCTCTTCCATCATAAAGGGTCTAACCTCTCTTCTCTTCGGGGCTGAAGACATCTTCTGTAGCAAGCCTTTCAATGAGTCTTGCGAGCCTCTGTTTTGTATCCTCTGCAACCCCTTCTTTCTCAAGTGAAGACTTAAGGGCCTTCAGCTCACCGAGCAGTTCTTGGTGTAAAGCCTCGTCACGCTTCTTTACACCCTCGAGATACTCTGCAAGCCTGTTCATAACGCCTTCAAGCTCTTTGAACTCGTCACCCTTTCTAAGCCTCATGCGTATGCTGAAGTTACCATTTATAAGTTCTTCGAGGGTCTTTTCAAGCCTGTATATGGGACCTGCAACCCTGTGAGATGCAAATATGACCTGTATGCCCACGAGAAGGGATATGACTATTACCGCAGGCCAAAGAACCTTGTGCAGGCTCAGTATGGCATAGGAAATCTTCTCTTTTTCGTATATGCTGGAG
>DRQE01000161.1 GCA_011371515.1 Deltaproteobacteria bacterium | reverse complement strand
GCTTTGAGGAGATGCTCGAGAATTTCCACAGAATGCCGAATATATCTATAGACTATGCCGTAATGGAGAAGTCCAAGCATGTAATGGTGCTTCCCATGGATATTACATGGTCTGATGTGGGCTCATGGGACAGTGTACACGAGATACTCGATAAAGACGAGAACAGCAATGTAAAGATAGGCGATGTGCTCGACATAGACACGAAAAACAGCCTTATTATAGGCAACCGCAGGCTGATTACCACCGTTGGGCTTGAGGATGTGGTCGTCGTGGAGACAGAGGATGCAGTGCTTGTAAGCCGCAGGGGAGATGCCCAGCGTGTAAAGGAGGTGGTTGGAGAGCTTAGAAAATGCGGCAAGAAGCAGACAGAGGAGCATCTTACCATCTACAGGCCTTGGGGCAGCTACACCGTTCTCGAGGAGGGAAGAAGATACAAGATTAAACGCATAGTTGTAAAGCCGGGGGCAAGGCTGAGCCTGCAGCTACATCACCACCGCAGTGAGCACTGGGTGGTCATAACAGGCACGGCAAAGATTACCATAGGGGACAGGGTCTTCTTCCTGCACGAGAATGAGTCTGCCTATGTGCCAAAGAGCACACCACACAGGCTTGAGAACCCCGGCAGGGTTGTCCTCGAAATCATAGAGGTGCAGAACGGCGAGTATGTGGGCGAAGACGACATAAAAAGACTGGACGATGAATACGGCAGATGACAGGGGTTTGCACTGCGATGGCAATGGGTTTAGAAGTCAAAAAATCTTGACATTCACAGGTTTTTGTGCAATTTATGGTAAGAGCTAAAGGTCCGGTGTTTCGCAAAAACAATCAGGGTGATATGGTCTGTCATGAAAAAATCCAGCAAAAGATTTTTGACTATATTTGTCCTTCCATCCGACTCCTCAAAAGCCAGAAAGTACAGGATTCCCCAAGGGCTTTACAGGGCAGGTAAGGTTGTTGCCCTCCTTATGTTCATAGTGTTTGCCTATGTGGTTATAGATTACGGTAACATGGCACTTAAGGTGCAGGAGCTCAACAAACTGAGAAGAGAGAATACGGCACAGAAGATAGAGCTCAGAAAACTGTCCACAAGGATAGATAATCTGGAGAAAAGACTCGTAAGGCTACAGCTTTTCGACAAAAAACTCCGCATAATAGCCAACCTTGAGACCCCATCTTCCACGGACAGGGAGCTTCTCGGCATGGGAGGCACCGGTGCAGATGAGTATTTCCTCAACATGGACAAGGCAAAGGACGACCTTGTAAGCAAGATGCACTCGGAAATCAACCAGCTTGAAGAAGAGGCAAAACTTCAGGAGCGCAGCTTCACGGAGCTTGAGGAGTTTCTGCTCGAACAGGCAGCGCTTCTTGCCTCCACACCTTCGGTATGGCCCACAAGGGGCTGGCTTACATCAAGGTTTGGCAAAAGGCGTGATCCCTTCACGGGCAGAATCCAGATGCACAAGGGTATAGACATAGCCAACCGTGTTGGCACAGATGTCATAGCCCCTGCAGATGGTATCGTAACGAGAATTACGAAGATGCATTCCCTTGGAAGACTGGTTGAGATAAGCCACGGATACGGTATAAGGACCAGATACGGGCATCTTTCAAAGGTGCTTGTCAGGGTTGGTCAAAAGGTTAAAAGGGGACAGAAGATAGCAGAGATGGGCAACACAGGTAGATCCACAGGCCCACATCTACACTACGAGGTGATAGCCAACGGTATACATGTGAACCCACTAAGATACATACTTAACTGATACAGTTATGGCAACCCGCTGAACCCTGATTCCAAGCCCTGCCTCTTGAGTGTGCAGGGTTTTATTTTTCAGTACAGAGGGGTTGGAATTATTCTTTTATATATGGTAAGATAGATTGTATGATTAACGTTATAGGTTCTGTTCTAAAGAAGGTCTTCGGCACAAAGAACGACAGGGAGCTAAAGCGAATAGCTCCTATAGTTGAGAGGATAAATTCCCTCGAAGAGAAGATGCGTTCTTTGAGGGACGAGGACTTTTTGCGCCTTACCGAGGAGTTCAAAAAGCGTATAAAAGACGGCGAAAGCCTCGATAAGATCCTGCCAGAGGCATACGCCCTCGTAAGAGAGGTGGCAAAGAGAAGACTCAACATGCGCCACTTCGATGTGCAGCTTGTAGGTGGCGTGGTGCTCCACGAGGGCAAGATTGCAGAGATGAAGACAGGTGAGGGTAAGACCCTCGTGGCAACCCTTCCACTGTATCTTAATGCCCTTACAGGTAGAGGTGTGCACCTTGTAACGGTAAACGATTACCTTGCACGCAGGGATACCCAGTGGATGGGCCCCATCTACCATTCCTTGGGACTCTCGGTGGGTGTCATACAGCACGAGGCAAGCTACCTCTATGACCCCACCTACAAAGGCGAGGATAAAAGCCACTTCCATCTTCGCCCCTGCTCGAGAAAGGAAGCCTACCTTGCAGACATAACCTACGGAACCAACAACGAGTTCGGTTTCGATTACTTGAGAGACAATATGAAGTTTTCTCTGGAAGACTATGTCCAGAGAGAACTTTACTATGCTATAGTTGACGAGGTTGACTCCATCCTGATAGATGAGGCAAGAACTCCTCTTATAATATCGGGACCTGCCGAGGAGTCCACAGACAAGTACTACAGGATAGACTCTATAATTCCTCTCTTGAAGGAAGAGGTTCACTACACTGTGGATGAGAAGGCAAGGCAGGTCTATCTTACAGAGGAGGGCATACAGAGGGTTGAGGAGCTTCTCAAGATAGACAACCTCTACGACCCACGCCACATAGACACACTGCACCATGTGAATCAGGCGTTGAGGGCGCATGTGCTCTTCAAAAGGGATGTGGACTATGTGGTAAAGGACGGTAAGGTCATAATAGTGGATGAGTTCACGGGCAGGCTGATGCCGGGCAGACGCTGGAGCGACGGGCTACATCAGGCAATAGAGGCGAAAGAGAGGGTGGAGATAGAGAACGAAAACCAGACCCTTGCCTCCATAACCTTCCAGAACTACTTCAGGATGTACGAGAAACTTGCCGGTATGACCGGTACTGCCGATACAGAGGCTCACGAGTTCAAGGCAATATACAACCTTGATGTGGTGGTCATACCCACCCACAAGCCAATGATAAGGAAGGACTATCCTGACCTTATCTACAAAAGCAAGAAAGAGAAGTTCAGGGCAGTTGTAAAGGAGATAAAGGAGTGCTACAAAACTGGTAGACCCGTTCTCGTGGGCACCATATCCATTGAGGACTCTGAAAAGCTCTCCAACATGCTCAAAAGGGAGGGTATACCCCACAATGTGCTCAATGCAAAGCACCACGAAAGGGAGGCAGAGATAGTTGCACAGGCAGGCCGTCTCCATGCGGTGACCATATCCACCAACATGGCAGGTAGAGGCACGGACATAATCCTTGGTGGAAACCCTGAGTTTCTTGCAAAGGCAAAGGCAGGCTTCGATGACACCACCGAGGAGTACAGGAAGGCATACGAAGAGGCAAAGAAGATATGCGAGGAGGAGAAGAAGAAGGTTCTTGAGCTCGGTGGTCTTCACATAATAGGCACAGAACGGCATGAATCACGCCGCATAGACAACCAGCTCCGTGGCCGTTCCGGTAGACAGGGAGATCCGGGTTCTTCAAGGTTTTACATATCCCTCGAGGACGACCTTATGCGCATATTCGGTAGCGACAGAGTTGCCTCCATAATGGACAGGCTCGGCATGGAAGAGGACACACCCATAGAGCACTCTCTGGTAACGAAGGCTGTGGAAAGTGCGCAGAAGAAGGTTGAAGCCCACAACTTCGACATAAGAAAACACCTGCTCGAGTACGACGATGTGATGAACCAGCAGCGCCAGACCATCTATGAGTACCGCAAGCAGATACTGGCCGAAGAAGGTCTCCATGAGATGATAAAGGAGTTTGTGGAAGAGGTCGTGGAAGATATGGTCGAGGGTGCTTTGGAAGAGAAGACCTCCCCCGATGAGTGGAATCTTAAGGGGCTCTGTGAGCACCTTTTCAGCCAGTTCGGTGTAAAGATAGAGCCTGCCGAACTGGAAGATGTAAGAGACCGTGAGGAGCTTAAAGAAAGACTCGCCGAGCGGCTCTGGAAACACTACGAGGAGAAGAGAGCCCGTATCGGTGAGGATGTCATGGGGCATGTGGAAAAGATCATCATGCTCCACACGCTTGACACCCTCTGGAAGGATCATCTTCTAACCATGGACCACCTCAAGGGTGGCATCGGGCTTCGTGGATACGGGCAGAAGAACCCTCTTAACGAGTACAAGAAAGAGGGCTACCAGCTATTTACAGAGATGATACAGCGCCTCAAGGCAGACGTTACCGGAAGGCTCTTCAAGGTGGAAGTACAGGAGGAGTCTGCTGTAAGTGAACTCGAAGAGAGGGCAGAAAGACAGAACATCACCCTTTCCAGAGGTCCGGAGCCACAGGCCACCGAAGGAGAGGCAGCCAAACCCCAGCCTGTAAGAAGAACCAGCAAAAAGGTGGGACGCAACGACCCATGCCCCTGTGGAAGCGGAAAGAAGTACAAAAAGTGCTGCGGGAGATAAGGTGGTGGCAGTAAGGGTTGAAGGCTTCAGAGCAGGTGGCATGTGGGCAGGCATAAAGAAGAGGGGAAAGAAGGACCTTGCACTCATCCTGAGTGATAGAGAGTGTACCGCCTGTGGAGTCTTCACCCAGAATACCGTAAAGGCTGCACCCGTAGAGTTCGACCTTAAACGGATAACGAGGGGTGTAAGCCGTGGCATAGTGATAAACAGCGGATGTGCCAATGCCTGCACGGGCAAGGAGGGGCTGGAGGATACAAAGCTTATAGTGAGAGCGGCAGAGAGGGCTGCAGGAGTTCCTGCAGGAAGCCTCCTTGTGGCATCCACAGGTGTTATAGGAGAGAGGCTTCCAGCCAACAGAATAGTAGATGCCCTCCCGAGGCTTGTCTCCAAACTATCAGCCCATGGCTGGCTTGACTGTGCAGAGGCAATAATGACAACCGATACACACCCAAAACTCCTTCACACCTCTATAGAGCTTTCAGAAGGTAAAGTCAACATGGTTGGCGTTGCAAAGGGGGCTGGCATGATAGAGCCCTCGATGGCAACCATGCTTGCATTCGTCCTTACAGATGCAGATATAGGAAGGGCTCCCCTTGAAAGGGCTTTACGGAAGGCAGTGGATGGCTCATTCAATGCAATAACAGTGGATGGAGAGATGTCAACCAACGATACGGTCATTGCCCTTGCAAACGGTGCATCAGGGGTGAGGATAAGGAAGAATACAGACGATTACAGGCTCTTTTCAGAACTATTAAGCGAGGTGGCAACAGAACTTGCCACGATGATAGTTCGTGATGGAGAGGGCGCAACGAAGTTTGTGGAGGTAGAGCTTAAAGGTGCAAAAACCCTTGAGGAGGCAAGAAGAGGGGCAAAGAAGGTTGCAAACTCGCTACTCGTAAAGACAGCCCTTTTTGGTGAAGACCCCAACTGGGGTAGAATAATGGCAACCCTTGGGGCAGCAGGTATAAGGTTCGACCCAGAAAAGGTGGCAATAGATGTGTGCGGTATAAGGATAGTGGAAGGTGGGCTTGCAACTGGAAAAGATAAAGAAAGACAGGCAAAAAGAAGGCTTAAGAGAAAAGAGATCGATATATCCATAGACCTTAAGGCAGGTAGCTCCTCAACAAAGGTCTGGACAACAGACCTCTCTTATGATTATGTAAAGATAAACGCATCTTACAGGAGTTGAAACCGATGGAGCTCGTATTCAAAGAAGCAGACCGCTGGCTCAGACAATCTGAGTACGACATGAAGGTGGCAGAGTGGAACCTTGAAGGCGGATACTTCTTTGCAGCATGTTTCTGGGCACAGCAGGCAGCAGGAAAGGCTCTCAGGGCGTTTCTTTTTTTCAACAAGGAGGACACCAAGGAAACGCGCTCTGTGGTTGAGCTACTCGAAAGGGCGATAACCTACAACGAAAGCTTCAAAGAGCTGGTGGAACCTGCAGGCAGGCTCGACCTCTACTACAAGACTTCACGCTTTCCAGATGCCTTACCCGGTGGCATACCGGCAGAGGTGTTCAGCGTAAGGGATGCCAGAGAGGCCTTAAGGATTGCAGGCGATATTATAAGACTCGTTGAGAATGTAAGAAAAGACTATCTTCCTGAAACACTTTAAACTATCTCAAATTGTCAGAGACCCTCGTTACCATACTGGTATTTCTTGCAGGCACATGCATAGGTAGTTTTCTCAATGTATGTATCCACAGGATACCCCGCAAAGAATCCATCGTATTCGAGGGCTCCATGTGCCCAGCCTGCAAAAAGAGAATAGCCTTCTATGACAACATACCCATCTTAAGTTATCTCATACTCGGGGGGCGTTGCAGAAACTGTGGTAGTCCCATATCCATAAGATACCCCATTGTTGAGGCACTCACAGCGCTCGTCTTTTTGGGGCTCTATTTAAAGTTTGGGCTTACGGTGAGTTTTTTCGTCTACTCCGCCTTCTCCTCTGCCCTTATAGTTATTACATTCATAGACCTTTCGTTGAGGATTATTCCTGATGTTATAACCCTTCCCGGCATTGTGGCAGGCATTGTGGTCCAGACGGTGCTTTCAGAGGGTGTGTGGACAGGGCTTGTAAGCTCTCTTCTTGGGGTGCTGGCTGGTGGGGGGGTGCTTCTTGCCATCGCATGGCTCTATTACATGGCGGCAGGCAGAGAAGGTATGGGCGGAGGAGACATCAAACTTCTTGCAATGATAGGGGCTTTCACAGGATGGAAGGGTGTGGTGGTAACCCTTCTGGGGGCAACCCTTGTTGGCTCTGTGGCGGGTGTGGCACTTATTGCCTTGGCCGGAAGAGACTCAAAATATGCCGTGCCCTTCGGGCCCTTTCTTGCAGGAGGCGCGCTATTTTACCTATTCTATGGTGAGGAGTCCATCCACTGGTATTTGAGACTGGTTGGTCTTCTATGAAGAGGATGCGAAGCATACACTCCCAAATAGTGGGTGCCATAACCCTTATAGCCGTGGCAGGCATAGGGTTTATAGGGCTCTTCAGCATAAAGATGATAGAGAAGAACGCAATTCTCAACAAGGTGGAGGATGCAAGTTTTGTTGCAAGACTCATCCGCCACCAGACAAGACCCTCTGCGTCATCCTTTCCGGCAAAGGTGCTCGACATAGTCAAGGAAACAGACATAAGAGACCTTCTCATAACCGATGCCACCGGAAGGGTTCTCCTCAAGGATGGCTCTGTTGAGAGACCGAGGGGAAGGCTTATGCTCGTTGACGAGGGGGTTAAGGTCTACATGGAAGGCGGCGGAATCCTTATGGGTGTCGGGGAGATGCTCTATGTGGAGGTTGCCCCAGCCAGAGGCACGAAGCGGGTGCTCTTTACCATGCCACTTACAGCCATAAAGAAAGAGGTTAAAAGAACATGGTGGTTTCTTCTGTTCTACATAGTGCTCGATGCGGTGATTATAACTGTGGTGGGGGTTTACTTCTTAAGGCGTATAGTGGTTGACCCACTTAAAAGGCTTGAGGCTGCAGCCACAAGGATTGCCGGCGGAAGGCTCGAAGAGAGGGTGAATACAGAGGGGGTGGAGGAGGTGAAAGCCCTTGCAACATCTTTCAACACCATGGCAGAAAGGATAGAAGAGGAGATAAGACGCCTGAACAGGGTAAACCGTGAGCTTGCCACGACACAGGAAGAACTGTTAAGGACGAGAACCCTTGCCTCCCTCGGACGCCTTGCCGCAGGCATTGCCCACGAGGTGGGTAACCCCCTTGGAGCCGTGCAGGGCTATCTGGATATACTAAAAAAAGGTGTGGATAACCCTGAAGAGAGACAGGAGATACTCGAAAGGACCATTCGAGAGATAGAGAGGATAGATAGCCTCATAAAAGACTTCTTAAGCCTTTCACGACCACCTGCAAAGAACAACCCCCCTGTGGATGTAAATACGGTGCTGGAGGATGCACTCTCTTTTCTCAAACACCACAGAGAATTCAAGGACATAGAGGTCAACTGCCGATTGAAACAGGGGCTTTCCCGTGTTATCATCGATGAGTCACGGCTGCGACAGGTCTTTATAAACCTTCTTCTCAATGCGGCAGAGTCCATGAACGGTAGCGGCACAGTAGAGATTACAACAGGCGAGCGAATAGAACGCCACACAAGACCCCTTGGAAGCAGAAGAAAAGGAGACCCCGTCTTTCTGCCCGATACAGAGGAGAGAAGGTTCGTCTACATAAGTATAAGGGATAGCGGCTGTGGTATAGACAGAGAGGATGTGGATAGAATATTCGAGCCCTTCTTTACCACCAAGGAGTGTGGAAAGGGAACGGGCCTTGGGCTATTTATTGCAAGAGATATAATAAAGGCACACGGTGGTGACATAACGGTTGAATCTGTGAAAGGAGAGGGCACCACATTCACGATACATCTTCCGGCGGAAGGTAAACATACCACAGGAGGTAAGCCCGACAGTGAGGATACTCGTGGTTGATGACGAAGAGGCGATGCGTCACATGCTCTCCATAATGCTCAAAAAGGAGGGCTACGATGTGGTCTGTGCAGAGGATGCAGAGGTTGCCCTCCATGTGCTCGGAAAAGAGGCGTTCGACTTCATACTCTGTGACATAAAGATGCCGGGTATGGATGGGCTTGAGTTTCTGAAAAAGCTAAAGGAAAGAGGCACCGACGCAACGGTAATAATGATGAGTGCCTACGGCACGATAGATACAGCCGTAGAGTGCATGAAGCTCGGTGCCTATGATTACATATCGAAACCCTTCAAGACCGACGAGATAATCCTTACGCTTCGCAAGGCTCAGGAGCGCGAAAGACTTCGCAGGGAGAACGAACGGCTTAGAAGACAGGATATGGAGAAATACCCACCCCTGTATGCGAAAGACAGAAAGATGCTGGAGATAGTGGCACTCATAGACAGAATTGCAGACTACGATACAACCGTTCTCATAACAGGTGAGACAGGCACCGGAAAGGAGCTTGTGGCAAGAACGATACACTCGAAGAGCCGAAGAAAGGACGCACCCTTTGTGCCCGTAAACTGTGGAGCCATACCAGAGGGTCTCATGGAAAGCGAGCTCTTCGGCCACATAAAGGGTGCCTTTACAGATGCCGTTAGAACCAGAAACGGTCTGTTCCACGAGGCAGATGGGGGGACAATATTCCTCGATGAGGTGGGTGAACTTCCAAAGGAACTTCAGGTAAAACTCTTAAGGGTGCTGCAGGAAGGAGAGGTAAGAAGGGTTGGTGACACTAAGACCACAAAGGTGGATGTAAGGGTTATAGCCGCCACCTCACGAGACCTTGAAGAGGAGATAAAGAAGGGCAGGTTCCGTGAAGACCTCTACTACAGACTCAATGTCATACCCATAAAGGTGCCCCCACTTAGAGAACGAAGGGCAGATATAGAGCTTCTGGCAGGGTTCTTCCTTGAGCGCTACAGCCGTAGATACTCAAAAAAGCTCCAAGGTATAAGCCCTCGGGCAATGGAGCTTCTTCTTTCCTACCACTGGCCCGGCAATGTAAGGGAACTCGAGAATGTGATGGAAAGAGCAGTCATACTGGAAGATAAAGAGGTTATAACCCCCGAAAGCCTGCCCATATTAAAGGAAAAGGAGTATAAAGAGACGAAAGATAGGGACTATCCGACACTGTCCATAAAAAAGGCAGAAGAGGAGCTTGAAAAAAGACTCATAAAAAGGGCCCTTGAGATAACGGGCGGCAACAGGACAAAGGCGGCAAAACTTCTCGAGATAAGCCACCGCGCACTTCTCTACAAGATAAAAAATTACGGATTATGAAATTTTTTCATAGCCTTCCAGACCATCCATCCCGAAAAGTACCTTGAAAATAAGCACTTTTTGAATGGCATAGATATTGCAAGATATTGTTTGGCAGGGATACTCTCTGAAAGGAGGTCATCTTCTGGTGGTCCATGTCAGGGGAGAGAAGGGTTTCTCGCTTGTGGAGCTTATGGTAGCGCTCTTCATACTTGCCGTGGGGCTTCTTGCAACGGCAACTGTGCTTACCAGTGGTATGAGTTCCAACCGTCGTGCCCAGAGTATAACCATAGAAAGCACCATCGCCTATTCTGTTCTTGATGAGATTATGGCGAGAGACCCTGATGATACCATATTCGATACAGACCAGACCGATGTGGTCTACGACCTTGACCCTGATACCAGCGCAACTACCAGAACGGTACACGGAGTTACATATTCTGCACAACTCGACATAGACGCCAACAACCCTGTATCAGGGGTGGCAAGGATAGATGTAACCGTAAGTGGTGGAGGCAGGTCCATAACGCTTACAACCTTTAGAAGGACCATATAGAAGAATGAGGTATCTCACGGAAAAATACACTGCCACAGGGCATGCTGGTTGCAACAGGGGATTCACCCTCGTGGAGATACTCATAGTGATGGGAATACTCATTACCGTCATATCTGCGGTGCTGGTGCTCTACGATAGGCAGGCAAAGATGACCG
>DRQE01000160.1 GCA_011371515.1 Deltaproteobacteria bacterium | reverse complement strand
TTGAAAGGACCTACGAGTCTATGGGTAAATACTATGGATAGGATGGTAACTATTATTATATAGCCTATGGCAAGGAATATACCAACTGTGGGAGTTTTAAGTTTAAGATAGCCTGACAGTGCAACAGATACAGACTGCAGAAATATTCCACCCAGAAGGGCTATTATGACGAGCAGGGCTATGGAGAACTGTAGCTCTCTGGCAACGAAGTATCTCTGTCTTACCTTTTTTTCCTTTGAGGTGGTCTCTGTCTTTTTGTTCATTCCTTGAGCCCCTGTGGTACAAAACCATTTAATATCCTTTTAGGTAGTTTGTCAAGGTTACATCCTGTTGTGCCAGTATTTTTGACACAGGAGTCCGCAAAAAGTAGGTTCGCCATCTTGACAAAGCAGGGCTTGTTGCTTAAAATAGGTTTATTCTATGTTTTACAAGTCAGGGCCCATAGCTCAGTTGGAAGAGCAACCGGCTCATAACCGGTTGGTCCCTGGTTCGAGTCCAGGTGGGCCCACCATAGTGTGTTTTTCGACTTACAGGGGATGGTTCGTCAAATCCCTTTAATTAATTTCAGGAGGTGATAGTTGGCTTCCGCGGTGTTGGAAATTCTTAGAGAGATTCAGCAACTCGATGTGGAAATCTTGAATATCGAGAAAGAGGAAGAGGAGTTACGGAAAAAGATAGAAGAGGCAACAAGAGAGGTTGAAAGGTACACCACCTTTGCACAGAGGCTCGAGGAGGATATAGAGGAACTCAGGGAAGAGAAGAAAGAACGAGAAGCCCGTCTTCAGGAAAACAAGACTCGCATAGCAAAAGACCAGCAGAGGCTGAACGAGGTAAAGAACGAAAAACAATACAAGGCAATACTTAAAGAGATAGAGAATGCCGAGAAGGCGGTTAAACTTCTCGACATGGAGATAACCTCCCTTACCGATAAGATAGCCAGAAAAGAAGAGGAACTTGCCAAGAAAAGACAGGCAGTTGATGAGAAAAACAAGGGGGCAGAAAGCCTCAAAGAAGAACTCACCCAGAAGAGTGCAAGATGGCGTGAGGAGATAGAAGGTATAAGGGCAAAAAGGCAGAGCCTTGCAGAAAAGCTCAGCCCCATGGTTATAAGAAGATACGAGATGATAAGGGAAAGGCGTGGTGGTATAGGGATAATAGGGGTCAAGAACGAGACCTGTCTTGGCTGCTTCATACAGATACCTCCACAGGTCTACAATCAGCTCAGGAAGGGCTCAGAGGAGCTTATAACCTGTCCCCACTGCCACAGGATACTCTACTTCGATGGAAATAATGAGACATCTACCACCTGATGACAGGGCCTTCCGTAAAGACCTCTCTTGTAAGAGAGTTCCTTGAAGAGCTTGCAAAGAGCCTCGACCTTGATGTGGCTGCCAGAAAGGTTGGTATAGACAGGGCAGAGGTTCGCTCCATTATAGAATCCCTCATAAAATGTTTGCCCACTGAAGATGATAGGGTCGTTGTATACATTGATGGTGCCGCAAGGGGTAACCCCGGACCTGCAGGGGTGGGCATAGTGGTGAAAGACAGTGCGGGCAGGATACTCAAGAAGGCAAAAAAGAGGATAGGTTCAACAACGAACAATGTTGCCGAATACACAGCCCTTATAGAGGCACTGAAACTTGCCCGCTCGATGGGAAAGAACTCTGTGGAGGTCTTCTCTGACTCTGAGCTTCTGGTAAGGCAGATAAACGGACAGTATGCCGTGAGGGCTCAGGCACTCAAACCCCTTTATGCAAGAGCCATGGACTATATTTCAGGGTTCAGCTCCTTTCGTATAACCCACATCAGTAGAGAGAATAACACCCTTGCCGACAGCCTTGCAAACGAAGCAATAGATGGAATATAATAAATACTAAATGGAGGATGCAAGGTGGTCGCTGCCATCTTTTTGCGGATGGCAGAGGAAAGTCCGGACACCGCAGGGCAGGGAGGTCGGTAACACCGACCGGGGGCAACCCTAGGGAAAGGGCCACAGAAAACAGACCGCCGGTGGTAACCATGCCGCCGGTAAGGGTGAAACGGTGGGGTAAGAGCCCACCAGCCTGATGGGTGACCATCAGGGCTTGGCAACCCCCTCCCGGTGCAAGGCCAAATAGGTTCCGCCTCAAGGATTGCCCGTCCTTATCCTCCCCCAAGAGGGAGGTGGCGGAACGGGTAGGCCGCTTGAGACCGATGGCAACATCGGTCCAAGATGAATGACCACCATCGCCACACAGGGCGATACAGAATCCGGCTTATTGCATCCTCCATAAGTATTTTATGTGTTGAAACAAGACAGGAATGTCCTGAAAAACATATTGTGAAATCTGGTTGACAGGGGATAAGTAAGGTTCTATAATTCAGGGAAAGAAGGGCAAAGAACCTCCTTTAATAGACAATTCAACACTTGTTTACTGTATTCTTCAGGTTGCAGAACTCATCTTCTGGTCTGAGTGGAGTGTTCAACAGAGCCTCTATCAGGTTTGAGGCTGTTTTTGTATCTATTGAGTATGGTGCACCCCTGAAAGATTTTAAAGGCATGTTAATATTATTGGGTCTGAAAACAGGCAGGTTTAAGTA
>DRQE01000159.1 GCA_011371515.1 Deltaproteobacteria bacterium | reverse complement strand
AGCAGCAGGCTTCTACAACATAGATATAGATGCCTCGACCCTTGTGGACCTTGAAAAGGCAGACGTTACAAGCCAGCAGAGGCCAAACTTTGAGACAACGGCAGCCCTAACACTCTTTATAAGAGAGGAGGAGCCAGATGGTATAACGGTATCCATCGGCGGAGAGATAGGCGAGGTGGGTGGAAAGAACTCCACAGTTGAAGAACTGCGTGCCTTTATGGACGGTTATCTCCACATACTCGGTGGAAAGGTGAAGGGCATAAGCAAGATAAGTGTGCAGACTGGCACAACCCATGGCGGGGTGGTTCTTCCCGATGGCTCGGTTGCAAAGGTAAAGGTGGACTTTGACACCATAGAGAGACTTTCAGAGGTTGCAAGGAAGGACTACGGACTTGCAGGTGTCGTGCAGCACGGGGCAAGCACGCTGCCGGATGATGCATTCCACATCTTCCCCGAAAAGGGCACCGCAGAAATACACCTTGCAACGGGTTTTCAGAACATAATATACGAAAGCCCTGCATTCCCAGAGGAACTCAAAGAAGAGATATACAGCTATCTCATGGAGCACTTCTCTTCAGAACTCAAAGAAGGCGAGACAGAAGAGCAGTTCATCTACAAAACAAGGAAGAAGGCTTTTGGTCCTTTCAAGGAGAAACTCTGGAAGATGCCCAGAGAAAGGATAGACCAGATAGCAAAGGAACTGGAGGAGAAGTTTCTCTTCCTCTTCAAAAAACTCAATGTTGCAGACACGATGAATCCTGTACGGGAGACGGTGTAGAAACTCTCCGGTGCTCTGTGATATAATAATTTAAAAAGTTTCTGGAGGTAAGAAGCAACATGATAAACGCCACACAGCTTAGAGTTGGTATGACCATAGTATACAAAGGTGTGCCACACAGCGTTATGAGTGTGCAGCACCTTACACCCGGCAACAAGCGTGGGCTTGTGCAGACCAAGCTGAGAAACCTTAAGACAGGCAACTCCTACGAGCACAGGTTTCGCTCTGACGACAAGATAGAGCGTGCCATACTCGAAAGGCGTGAGATGGAGTATCTCTACAGCGAGGGCTCCCATCACTACTTTATGGATACAGAGAGCTACGAACAGATAACCCTTGACGACGATATTATAGGAGAGAACCGTTACTACCTTGTGTCCAATGTGAAGTTCACCGTGGAGTTTTACGAGGGCAAACCCGTTGGTGTGGAACCACCAAAGGTGGTTGAACTCAAGGTGGTGGAGACCCCTCCCAACATAAAAGGTGCAACTGCTGCAGCAAGCCAGAAACCGGCCACCCTTGAGACAGGACTCACCTTGAATGTGCCTCCTTTCATAGAGAAGGGTGAGCTCATAAGGGTTGACGCGTGGGAAAGAAAATACCTTGAAAGGGCAGGATAAGAGCACAAAGAAGGGTAATCCCCACGAGCTATCCATAGAAGAGAAGATAAAAGGGCTTCCCACCTCTTCAGGGGTATACATCATGAAGGGAAGGGGTGGGAGTGTGCTCTACATCGGCAAGGCAAAGAACTTAAGGTCAAGGGTCAGAACCTACTTTCAGCCCTCCCACGACAGGCGATACTTTGTGGACTTTCTCGTCTCAAAGGTTAGGGATGTAGACTACATCATTACCTCCAACGAGAAAGAAGCCCTCATACTTGAGGACACCCTCCTTAAAAAATACAAACCAAAGTACAACATAAGGCTCAAGGATGACAAGACCTATGTAAGTATACGCATAACCACGCAGGAGAAGTTTCCCCGCATACTCGTTACAAGACAGATAAAAGAGGATGGTGCAAGATACTTTGGTCCCTATGCCTCGGCAAAGATGGTAAGGGATACCATAAAGTTTCTGCGCAGGGTATTTCCGCTAAGGGTCTGTCCACCACACGAGTTCAGAAACAGAAGCCGCCCATGTATAGACTACCAGCTGGGCCTGTGCAGTGCACCATGTGTGGGCTACATAACCGAGGAGTCTTACAGGGAGCTCGTTGAAGGAGCCATAATGTTTCTCGAGGGCAGAAACACAGAGCTCATAGAAAGTCTTCAGCAGAAGATGTTTCAGCTTGCAGCCCGTGAGGAGTTCGAAGAGGCAGCCCGTATTCGAGACAGAATCCGCTCAATAGAGGCAACCCTTGAGGAGCAGAAGGTTGTAACCCACAGCCCCCGTAATCAGGATGTATTTGGTCTATATAAAGAAGATGGGGTTCTTTCCATGGTGGCTCTCGTTATAAGGGGCGGTAGACTTTTGAGCACCAGAGAGTTTGTGCTCAAAGACACAGGTATGCCAGAGGAAGAAGTGCTCGCCTCTCTTCTTTCACAGTTCTACAGAAGGCAGGATGTATCCATCCCAGACGAGGTGGTTCTTCCGGTCAAACTCGATGGCATAGAGGCAATGGCTGAATACCTCAGGGAGAGAAAGGGTAGGGCTGTAAGCCTCAAGGTGGCAACCACAGAAGAAGAGGCACGCCTCGTTGAGCTTGCCACCATGAACGCAAAAGAGGCGATAAGAAAGAGAGCCTCTACAGAGGTAAGCCCCCTTGAGGAGCTTAAAAGAAGGTTG
>DRQE01000158.1 GCA_011371515.1 Deltaproteobacteria bacterium | reverse complement strand
TCTATCTTGTGCTCTTTGAGTTTCTCGCTAAGCATCTGGGTTACAACGGATATGTACCTTTCCTTCTCTTTTTCCTCCCTTATTATGAGTTCTTTAAGTTTTCTGTATCTTTCTGGCTCGAGGTACTTGAAGGAGAGGTCTTCAAGCTCTGTCTTTATCCAGCCTATACCAAGACGGTTTGCAAGCGGGGCGTATATGTCGAGTGTTTCTTGGGCAATCTTTTTCTGCTTCTCCCTTGGAAGGGGCGACAGGGTGCGCATGTTGTGGAGCCTGTCTGCGAGTTTTATGAGCACCACCCTTATGTCCTTTGCCATGGCAAGGAGCATCTTGCGGAAGTTCTCTGCCTCCACATCCTCCTTTTTCCACTGGGCTATGTGGCTCAACTTTGTGAGGGCATCCACAAGGTTTGCTATCTCCTCGCCGAAGAGCTCCCTTATCTCATCTATGGTGGTGAAGGTATCCTCGACGGTATCGTGCAGAAGCCCTGTTGCAACGGCATTCACGTCCATCTTAAGGTCTGTCAGTATCTTTGCCACCGCAAGGGGATGGGCAAGGTAGGGCTCTCCAGAGATACGGGTCTGCCCCTTATGGACCTTTGCAGAGAATATGTATGCCTGCTTTATTATGTCCAGATTGGCAGAAGGGTTGTAAGAGGTAACCCTTTCGAGTATGTCCTCTATTCTTACCATATAATTCTAATTTACCTTAAAAACCGTCTGTTTGCAAACTCATTGTGAGAAGGCGTGGAGGGGCACACAGCCCCTCCGCCTGCGAGGGGGTTGAAGAGAGGAGGGGGAACTACTCGTATATCCATACGTAGCCGTCTATGTGTTCTACGCGGAATACCCTGATATTGTCGTATTCTTCGTTGCCGCCGTTACACAGGGTGCCTGTTGAAAGCTCTATTCGCATGTTGTGGAGGGGGCATATGAGGGTGGTGCCGGAGAGCATACCCTCGGATATTGGACCATCCCTATGGGGACAACGGTTCTCAAGGGCGAAGAAGCGGTCATCCTTTGTTCGGAAGAGTGCTATCTCTTTGTCCTTCAGTCTTACCCTTATGCCTGTGCCTCGTGGAATCTGGTCTGTGCTGCAAACTCTATATTTCTCCATCTCAGGGTCAACCTCCAATACTTACTGTAAGGTAGTCCGAGCTGTGTGCGGCAACGGAGTCTTCCTGCCATGGGTTCTTGTCCACGGTGGAAAGGTAGAGGTTTAGCCTTTCCACGAGTTCTTTTCTTTCTTTCTCATCAAGCACCTTCGTCTTTACAGCTTCCATCCCTATCCTTTCTATCCACTGGGATGTGCGCTCGCCATAGAAGGCATCCTCTCTGTAGAACTGGATGAATGCCTTAACCACTTCCACCACCTCGTCTTCTTCTTTGGCAACGGTGAGAAGCTCTGCCACCCGTGTTCTCACCCCGCCGTTACCACCGCAGTATATCTCCCAGCCACCTTCTATTCCCACGATACCTATGTCCTTTATGGTGGACTCTGCGCAGTTTCTGGGACAACCTGTAACAGCAAGTTTCAGCTTTGCCGGTGCCCATATGCCTTCCAGCTCTTTCTCAAGCCTTATGCCGAGTTCCATCGAGGGCTGGGTTGCAAACCTGCACCATCTGGAGCCGACACAGGTCTTCACAGTCCTCAGTGCTTTTCCGTAGGCATGTCCTGATGGCATCTCAAGGGCACGCCAGATCTCGGGCAGGTCTTCCTTTTTGACACCCATGAGGGCTATACGCTGACCACCTGTAAGTTTTATGTCTGTTACATTGAATCTTTTTGCCACCGCCACTATGCGCTCGAGCTCTTCCACCGTTGTAAGCCCACCTCTCATGCGGGGCACTACAGAGAATGTGCCGTCCTTCTGGATGTTTGCATGCAGCCTTTCGTTACAGTGGCGTGAGTAGATGTCGTCGGTAGCCCTGTCGGGGAAGAACATCTTCACATAGTAGTTTATTGCAGGTCTACAAACATGGCAGCCCTGTTCCTTCCAGTCGAGGGCCTCTATAACGCTATCTACAGAAAGTAGCCTTTTCTCCCTTATAGCCTTCTTGAGTTCCCTGTGTGATAGCTCGGTACACTCGCACAGGGGTATTTCAAGGGGAGATTGCCTGAAGCCTCCACCAAGAACGGTTGCAAGAATCTCGTCTATAAGTGGACCGCATCCACCACAGGAAGTGCCCGCACGGGTATGCTTCGAGACCTCTTGGCGTGTGGTGAGCCCCTTTTCTGTTATGGCATCCACTATCATCTTCTTTGTAACACCGTTACATCCACAGACTATGGTGTCGTCTGTCATAAGCGATGTTACAGAGACCCCTGAATGGCCTGCATTACCCAGCGATGGGTTGTTGAAAAGCAGTGTCGATGGGTCTGCCTCGAGTTTTTTGCCCTCCTGTATGAGTTTCATAAGATAGGGTCCTATGGAGGTATCTCCGAAGAGCACCGCTCCATGCAGGGTGTTGTCTTTAAGCACCAGTTTCTTGTAGATGTTTCTGCTCTTGTCCATGTACTCTATGGTGTCTCCAGCTGAAGAGTCGATGGTGCCAACAGAGAATACATCCACCCCTTCCACCTTCAGTTTCGTTGCAATCGGTGGCTCCATGTAGCTTTTGAATCCCTGCCCTGTTATGTGGTAGGCAAGGATTTTTGCCTGCTCAAAAAGTGGGGCTACAAGCCCGTAGGTCCTGCCCCTCCACTCGCAGCACTCACCCACAGCGTATATGGAAGGGTCTGTTATTGTTTGCATGTAGTCGTTAACCATCACACCCTTCCCGCACAGCAGCCGCATCTTTTTGGCAAGCCCTATGTTGGGCCTTATACCACAGGCTATGACCACCATCTGGCAGATGAGCTCCTTGGAGTCTTTGAACCTCACACCCTCTACCCTTTCTTCACCCACTATCTCATCTGTAAGGGTTGACATGAGAAACCTTATGCCCTCTTTTTCAAGCTCTCTTTTGAGAAGCTCTCCTGCCACAGGGTCGAGCTGAAGGTTCATAAGTGTGGGCTGGTCGTGGATCACCACCACATCGAGTCCCTGCTTTCTCAGCCCCTTTGCAGCCTCGAGCCCAAGGAGACCACCACCTATGACGACCGCTCTTCTGGCATACTTTGCGCCCTCCAGTATACGCTCGCAGTCGGTTATGTCTCTAAAGGTAAATACCCCCTTTTTGTCTGTACCCTTTATGGGTGGAACGAAGGGGTTTGAGCCCGTTGCCAGTATGAGCAGGTTGTAGTCCTCCTCTGTGCCGTCCTCTGCTATGACCCTGCGCCAGCCACGCTGAATGTCTGACACCTCTTTGCCAAGATGTAGCCTTATGCCATGTTCTCTGTACCATTCCAGTGGATGGAGCACTATCTCTTCAGGGCTCTTGTCCCCTGCAAGCACAGAGGATAGAAGTATTCTATTGTAGTTGGGGTAGCGCTCTTTACCGAATATGGTTATCTCGAACATATCTGGGGCTATCTGGATTATCTCCTCGATAGCCTTCATACCAGCCATGCCACAGCCCACCATTACAAGTTTTTTCTTCATGGGCAGTAATTCGACCTCCTTATTTTTTTGTAGAGTCTTCTCAAGACGCCTCTGTCCGGAAGGCACCATTAGAGGGGAAATAAAGATGCACCACCCTGTGTCATCTAATAGTTAGAGAATGCAAATCCTGTGCCACGAAATATAGGGGCTAAACCCCGCCTTTCTGCACGGTGGGTATGCAGATGGGGTGAGTATGTGCCTACATAATAGGCAAAGTGGTGTGCTACTTGCTCATGGATGCAAGGAACTCTTTGTTGGTCTTCGTGTGCTGCATCTTGTCGAGCAGGAACTCCATGCTCTCTATGGGGTTAAGCGGCTGGAGCACCTTTCTCAGTATCCATATCCTGTTGAGGTCTTCCTTGGGTAGCAGTAGTTCTTCTTTTCTCGTGCCAGATTTGTTGAGGTCTATGGCAGGGAATATGCGTCTTTCTGCAAGTTTGCGGTCGAGCACAAGTTCCATGTTGCCCGTGCCCTTGAATTCTTCGAATATGACCTCGTCCATACGGCTGCCCGTCTCTATGAGGGCTGTGGCTATTATGGTGAGGCTTCCACCTTCCTCGATGTTTCGGGCGGCACCGAAGAAGCGTTTTGGCTTATGGAGGGCATTTGAGTCCACTCCTCCTGACAGCACCTTTCCACTTGGTGGCACTATGGCGTTATATGCCCTTGCAAGGCGTGTGATGCTGTCAAGAAGGATTACCACATCGTGGTGATGTTCAACGAGCCTTTTTGCCTTCTCGAGAACCATCTCCGCCACCTGAACATGGCGCTGTGCAGGCTCGTCGAATGTGGAACTGACGACCTCTCCGTTCACAGAGCGCTCCATGTCGGTGACCTCTTCTGGTCTTTCGTCTATGAGAAGCACTATCAGTATGACTTCTGGATGGTTCTTCTCGATCGAGTTGGCTATGTTCTGCAGTATGGTGGTCTTACCTGCCCTTGGTGGAGATACTATAAGACCCCTCTGCCCCTTGCCTATGGGGGTGAAAAGGTCCATCACCCTCATCGATATGTCTCCACCGGGGGTCTCAAGTTTTATCCTCTCCTGCGGGTAGAGAGGGGTGAGGTTGTCAAAGAGTATCTTCTCTTTTGCAACCTCAGGGTCTTCGTAATTGAGCTTTTCCACCTTGAGAAGGGCAAAGTATCTTTCGCCTTCCTTTGGTGGGCGTATCTGGCCAGAGATTATATCGCCCGTTCTCAGGTTGAACTTTCTTATCTGAGATGGAGATACATATATGTCGTCAGGGCCCGGCAGGTAGTTGTAGTCAGGAGCCCTGAGGAAACCGAAGCCATCTGGCAGTATCTCGAGCACCCCTTCACCGGTTATCACCCCGTTCTGTTCGCTTTGAGCCTGAAGTATGGCAAAGATCAGATCCTGTTTACGCATCGAGGATGCCCCCTCGATGTTGTACTTCTTTGCAAGACTTGTGAGCTCGCTAATCTTCTTCTCTTTCAGTTCCTTTAGGTTCATAGACTTCTCCCCTGATATGTTTGGTTTTTAAGGATTTTTAAGACAATTATGCTCGAAGATTTGTGGTTTGTATTCAACTTCTTTTCGTTACGGTTTTATGGATTTTTCTTCCTGCGGACTTCAGACCTTCCGGGATTGATATTTGTTCGTAAGATAAGCTGGAATACTTGACAATCCATATTGAAGGGTATTTTCAGAATAGCATCATTTTATCTTTCTGTCAACCCCTTTTTGTCTGAAACCCTTCTGCCTCCATCCTTTTCAGTTCGTCGTAGAGTCCTCTTACCGCTTCGGTGGTCTTTTCCAGAGAGCCAGAGTTGTCTATGACGAAGTCTGCGTATTTGAGCTTTTCTTCCTGAGGCATCTGGGCACCAAGTCTCTTTTTTGCCTCATCTTCTGTAAGGCAGAACTTCTCCATAGCCCGCTTTATGAGTTGCTCTTTACTTGCCGTAACCACCACGACCACCTCCACCTTTCTGTGAGAGCCCACCTCTATAAGGAGGGCTGCATCCACCACTATTATGGCACGGGGTGAGCTTTTCTTTATAAGCTCTATTCTTCGCTCTATCTCCTCTCTTATGCGCGGATGTGTTATGGCATTGAGCCTTTTGAGTTTCTCCCTGTCGCTGAATACTATTTCACCAAGCCTTTTTCTGTTTACAGAGCCATCCGCAAGCAGCACCTCTTTGCCGAACTCTTCTACTATATCATGCCACGCAGGCTGCCCCTTTCCTATAATCTGGTGCCCTATGGCATCGGCATCTATTATGTATGCCCCAAGCTCCTTAAGGATTGTGGCAACTGTGCTCTTGCCACTTGCCATATTGCCTGTAAGCCCAACGACTATCGCCATAGATAGAGCTACCCCCTGAGCATTACCACATTCAGCTGCCTGCCAGTGGTGCCCTCCTTTCTGTGGGAGAAGAAGCTATCCACATTGCAGGCAGTGCATGTATCTATTACCTCTATATCCTTTACCCCCTCTTTTTCAATCTGCCAACAGTTTATGCTTTTAAGGTCCAGAGAGGAGGCTCTGCGGTCTACACCGGGTGAGCCTCGAAAGGCCGTGCTGAAGCCCTCTATGAGTGTGGCATCCACCCTGTAGCAGCATCCCCCGATGGCTGGTCCCACGGCACAGACAAGTTCCTCTGGCTCTATGCCGTAAAGGGCTTTGAGCTTTTTTATGGTCTTTGTGGCTATGCTTTTCAGCGTTCCACGCCAGCCTGCGTGTATTATAGCAGCCACCCTGCCACCTCTGTCAACCAGTATTATGGGGACACAGTCTGCGGTGAGTATACAGAGGGCAACACCCCTTAAGTCTGTAACAAGGGCATCTGCACTGTATATGCCGGCTCCGCACATGCCAGTGTTTTTAATGTGCACTATATGGTCGCCATGGACTTGGCGGGGTATTACAGCCCTTTCCATGTTGAAGCCGAGCCTTTCTTCTATAGTGCGTAGATTCTCCTCTACATTCGCCCTTCTATCACCCACATGAAAGCCCACATTTAGAGAACTGAAGGGTGGGGGACTTATGCCACCTGTTCTACCAAGAAAGGCATGTAAAGTGTTAGCCTGTGTGGAGAGGTTTTTTGCCTCTATAAGCGTTATCTTCTCCATATTCTTCGAGTACGGTGAGCAGTTCTTTCATATCCTCCGGATAGTCTGCGCTGAACTCCATGTAGGTTCCATCCCGTGGATGGGGTATGCCAAGGGTTCTGGCATGGAGTAGCTGCCCCTTTACATGGGAGAGCACCTCTTTAAGCCTCTGTGGCAATGAGGAAGATATGGTGCGCTTACCGTAGACAGGATCCCCCACGATGGGATGTCCCATAAGTTTCATGTGCACCCTTATCTGGTGTGTCCTGCCTGTAACGGGTCTAAGCTCAACGAGGGTGAACCATCCAAGCCGCCTTATTACACGAAAATGTGTAATGGCACTTCGCGGCTTTGTGGTGCGCGGGGAAATCTTCTTTCTATCTTTTACATCCCTTCCCAGTGGTCTGTCTATGGTGCCCTCATCTTCTTTCATAATGCCCCATACTATTGCATGGTATATCTTAAGTGGGCGGTGGCTTTTGAATGCCTCAACAAGTCTTCTGTGTGCCCTGTCTGTTTTTGCCACCACCATGACCCCTGATGTATCCTTGTCAAGCCGGTGCACTATGCCGGGTCTCAGGGTGCCACCCTCTCTGGATAGTTCCGTGTGGTAGAGGAGGGCATTAACAAGGGTGCTACTTGGTCTGCCTGCTCCGGGATGTACGGTAAGCCCACGGGGTTTGTTTACCACCACAATGTCCTCATCCTCGTAGAGTATATCCACAGGTATGGGCTGTGGGGTGGCAACTGGTTCCGGCCTTTCGGGCACATGGATGGTTATGGTCTCCCCCTGCCTTACCTTATGAGCCACCTTTGTGGGCCTCTGGTCTACAAGCACGAGCCCTTCTTCTATGAGCTCCTGCAAATAGGTTCTGCTGAGCTCTGGAAGGTGTTCTCGAAGGTAGAGATCGAGCCTTTTACGAGAATCCTCCTCTTTTACAACGAAACTGTAGTCTTTTCCCATGGGAAGGAACCGTGGCTGTGGCAGGCTACCAGATCTTACTCTCTATGTTGCCACTCTTTTTGATGAGAATGTCCACAAGTGCACGGTTGTAGAAGTTGGTTCTGGCAGCGAGCTCGGGGTCAACCCTGCTTTTGTAGAGTTTTTCGCCTTCTCTTATCTCTTCTTCGAGAAGGTCGAACACATTGTCGTTCTTTATGCCCTCTTCTATCTTCTCTTTGTTGTAGAGCACGATATCGTACACGATTGTTCTTGCAAGCCTTGCTGCTGCCTCTGGTGTGGTTATGAGTTTCATTTTGCCTCCCCGCTCTCAAGCTCTTTTACCAGTATCTCTGCGCTCAGCTCGGCGTTTTCTCTGACAAGCTGTTCCACCCTGTCTGCGTTGCGTTCCTCGAATGCCTTTATTATTTCTGCGTGCTGTTTAAGGGAGTTCTGCATCCTTCCCGGCACAGAAAGTGCTGTAATCCTCATCCTTTCGAATTGCTGGACCAGCTGGTGCGCAAGCTGGCAGAGTTTCTCGTTGCCACATGCCCTCAAGAATGTCTCGTGAAACTGATTATCAAGCCTGTAGAACCCCTTTATGTCGTTCTTTTCCACACACCTTTTCATATGTTCGTTAAGGGTCTTGAGCTTCTTTATATCCCTTTCGGTAAACTTCTCGCAGGCAAGTCTTGCAGCATATCCCTCAAGAAGGCTCTTTATTGCGTAAAACTCCTTTACATCCTTCGCGGTTATAGGGCTTACAACAGCCCCTTTGCGTGGAATAACCGTTATAAAACCCTCGGACTCGAGCTGACGGAAGGCCTCCCTTATGGGAGTCCTGCTTATACCAAGGCTTCGGGCTATCTCTGGCTCTGGAACCCTTTCGCCCGGTTTGAGTTTACCGCTTATTATGGAATCCTTGATGAACTCCACTATCCTCTCTCTAAGGGTGAGAGGCTTCTCAAGGGAAGAGTCGAGCAGTTTAATCTTTTCCATGTCTTAAATATACTGTATACAATGGAAAAAATCAAGGTAATTGATGGTCTCAGCCAGAGTATCCTTGCAAACAGAGGGTGTAAGTTCTATAATAAAGCCTTTATCTGTGGTATATAAAACTCTACTCTCAAAAGGAGGAGCTTTGAAGTGAACGATACATTCCTCAGGGCATGCAGGTGTGAGCCCACCGATTACACCCCTGTGTGGCTTATGCGGCAGGCAGGAAGATACATGAAAGAGTACATGGAGATAAGAAAGCGCCATTCCTTTCTCGAGATGTGCAGGACCCCCGAGATAGCCTGCGAGGTTACACTGCAACCGGTTGATAAGCTGAACGTGGATGCAGCCATAATATTTGCCGACATACTGTTGCCCCTTGAGGGCATGGGAATAAAACTTGAGTTCGCAAAAAACGAGGGTCCCGTGATTCTGAACCCTGTAAGAGGTGAGAAGGATGTGGCAGCCCTCAGGGTAATAGAGCCAGCAGAGGATGTACCTTATCTTCTTGAAGCCATAAGGCTTGTAAAAAGAGAGCTTGAAGACAGGATTCCCCTTATAGGATTTTCTGCCGCCCCCTTCACCCTTGCAAGCTACATAATAGAGGGTGGGGGCTCAAAGAACTATCTTCACGCAAAAAGGCTCATGTATGGTGAGCCCGAGCTCTGGAGAAGGCTCATGGATAGTATTACCTCAACACTTATAGCCTATGTTAATGCACAGATAGATGCAGGCGCAGATGCCATACAGATATTCGATAGCTGGGCAGGTGCCCTCAGCCCGCAGGACTACGCACTCTATGTGCAGCCCCATACGAGAAGGCTGATAGAGGGTATAAGCGGAAGGGTGCCGGTTATAAACTTTTCCACAGGCACATCTGCCTACATAGATACCATAAGCCAGTGTGGTGGAGATGTGGTTGGAGTGGACTGGAGGATAAGGCTCGATACCGCATGGAAGAGGATAGGCCACGGTAGAGCAATACAGGGCAACCTTGACCCCACAGTGCTCTTTGCCCCGCGCACAGAGATTAAAAGACAGGTAGAAACCATACTCAATATGGCAGACCGAAGAGCAGGCCATATATTCAACCTTGGCCATGGCATAATAGTGGGAACCCCGGTGGATAATGTGAAAGCCCTTGTGGACTATGTCCACGAGTTAAGCGCAAAGAACAGGTGATGACGAACAGAGCAGTCCTCATACTTGCCTTTGGTGGGCCCCGTTCTCTCGAAGAGGTAGAGCCCTTTATAAAAAGGGTGCTTAAGGGTAGAGAGGTGCCAGAAGCAGTCATAGAGGGGGCAAAGAAGAGGTATGCCGCAATAGGTGGTAGTTCTCCGCTGCTTGCCATAACCGAGGAGCAGGCAGAGCTCTTGGAAGAGGGGCTCAAAAAGAGGGGAGAGGATGTAAAAGTTTATATGGCAATGCTCAACTGGCATCCCTCTATTGAAGAGAC
>DRQE01000157.1 GCA_011371515.1 Deltaproteobacteria bacterium | reverse complement strand
TGCCGTGGTGACTTTCCACCGCGTAGGCTATGACATAGAAAGCTGCGTTGAGAAGATAAAAAAGGCAGGCCTTCCACCCCAGCTATGGCAGAGGCTCCAGCAGGGCTGGTAATGCCCGAGTTTTCAACCCCTCTTCCCCGTGGGTTCAGTGGATTGTGCCCCGCTGACTCTCCCTGAGTGTTACTTCCTTGCCGAAGGGTTCCCGCATGAACCTGTCCCTGCAGGACTTACAGAGTATATAGGAGTGCTTCATGTAGACATCTTCTTCCAGTGTCTGGGGGTCCATCTCCTCCATGGCTTCGAGAAGCTCGTCTATGCTTTCCTCTATGTCCTCGTCGTATTCCTCGAGGAAGCCATCGAAGTCTGCGAAACTTCTTATCTCCACCACATATTTGAGCCCTCCGGGGGGTAGCTCTCTCTCACATATCTGGCATCTAAGGGATGTCATAAAAAATAAGAAACTCCTTCCTTCTTGTCTTTTTCCTACCTTCAAATATACAACCAAAAGGGTGTGCTTGTCAAATTAAATACAAAATGGTATAAGATTTAGATATGTCTGTTGAGGATGTGCTTTCAAGGGGTGCCCATCTGCTCACCGTAGAGGTAAGACTTCTCTGGGCAGTGGGCATTTTGTATATGGTGGCTGCCATCCTGTCGCTCTATGGGCTGATAACTGCCACCCACAGAAGCGGTAGAATGCCCCACGCCATACTGGGCTTCACCCTTATACTCCACACAGGGGTCATACTTTTAAGAATATTCGAGACTGGCAGAGCCCCCTTCCAGACCCTTTACGAGAGCCTTTCGTGGTTCTCCTTTACATCGGCCGTGACATATCTGTTCGTCTCAAAACGGTGGCGCAGGGTTGGGCTACCCTGTTTCTTTGTAACTCTTATAGCCTCATGTGCCATATTCTATGCCCTTCTTGGCCGCAGTCCCGAGGCAAAGCCCCTCTCCCCACCACTACAGAGCTGGTGGTTCGAGTGGCATGTGGTGGTGGCATTCTCATCCTATGCGGTCTTTGTGGTAAGCTCTGCCTTCGAGGCAACATACCTTATAGCAAAAAGACTGCTTAAAACGAGAGATTATGCCCTTGGGCTTGCCCCCGAAGAGCTCAAACCCTTCAGAACTATGGCAACAAAGCTCGTCATCTTCGGTTTTCCCATGCTCACCTTCGGTATATTCTCAGGGGCTGCATGGGCAAATGAGGCATGGGGCAGATACTGGGGATGGGATCCCAAGGAGACATGGTCGCTCATTACATGGACGGTCTTTGCCATGTATCTACATGCCCAGAGTGTGCCACGCTGGAGGGAGAATGTTGCCTCCACGCTCAATCTTCTGGGCTTTGTCTGTATGATAATGACCTTTCTGGGGGTCAACTGGCTGTCTAAACTTCTGGGAATACCGAGCCTCCATGCTTACGCAGTATGAGAAGAGCTGAAAACATAAAAAGAAGGGTTTACCGCTGGTTCTCCTCTATCAAAACATCGGTCTACCTGTTTGCCCTTCTCGTGGTCTTCTACTTTATTGGCACCATATTTCCACAGGGTGCAGACATCGAGAGATACGCAGAGGCAGGCGGAAGATTTGTAGAGGCGGTAAGGCTCTTTGGCTTTCTCGATATATTCCACACCCCGCTTTTCTACCTCGTGGCTGTACTTCTCCTTATTAATCTATCGGTTTGCACATGGGACAGGTTCCAGAGGGTAAGAAAGAGGGCATGGCGTGAAAGCCCTGATGTGGAAAGAAGGCTCTCCCTTGCACTGAGCTATCGGGAAACAGAGGAACTGCTCGAAGAGTTCATAAAAAAACAGAGGTTCAGACTCATCTCAAGGGATGAAGATACCCTTACGGCAGAAAAGGGCATATACTACCGCTACCTTACACTGCTCTACCATGCGGGCATTGTGCTCTGTTTTGCGGGCTTCTTCCTTACAGGACTCTTTGTAAAGGAGGGCTTGCTTATACTCAAACAGGGCGAGCCCACCCCCATAGAATCACAGATGATGCCAGAGGTAAGGGGATGGCTTGCCCCAGAAGAGCCACCACAGTTCAAAATCCAGCTCGACGAGTTCAGAACAGAATACATACTCTCCCGAAAGCTGAACTACCCTGAAGATGGCCTCTCACGGCTTGCCATAGCCCTTGGCTGGCAGGATATAACCTACACCGAGGAGGAACGATTCTACCCAAAGGACTGGTTCTCAAAACTTCGCATCCTTGTAAACGGCTCAACAGCCTTAGAAAAGACCATAGAGGTGAACGACCCCCTGAGGTTCGAAGGCTACACCTTCTATCAGGTGGGCTTTGAGGAAAAACTCAAACTTAAGATAAACGATAAGGTTTTTACCATATCTACTGGTAGAAAGAAGAATATTGAAGAGCTCGGAAAGACCCTCATATTTACAGGCTTCCGCAAGGGCACCCTTTTTAAGCCCGATGGCACCGTTGAACAGATACGCCCCTTTGTTACCCTAAAGGAGCTAAAAGAAGATGGCACAAGGATAACCCTTGGAAGGCTACATCTTGGCGAAAGTATGGAGATAGACGGAAAGAGCCTTCGTTTCGAGGGCTTTGAGGAGACCTCCATCTTGAGCTACCGTTATGACCCAGGGGTGGGCCTTCTCTGGTATGCAGGGTTCTTCGTGTTTGCAGTTATGTCACTCAGGTGTCTTGGCAGGTGGTATATGCTCAGGTTCAGGATAGACGAGGATGAAGGCGGTAAGACCATCCTTACGGTTGCAATCCACTGCAGGGGGCTCATGGCAGACTCTCAGAGGGTATCAGCACTTCTTAACACACACCTTGAAAGATATGTCAGACGATGAGCACCATAGACTCCTTCGTAGAAAGGCTTAAGAGAAGAAAGGACATACGGGATGTGGTCTACCACAGGGTTCTTGAGCCTGCCCCAGCCGAGTTTTCAGAGCTTAAGGACGGGCTCAACCCACTTCTTGAGGATGCCCTAAAAAGGCAGGGTATAGAGCGCCTCTATACCCACCAGTGTGAGGCAATAGAGCGGATAAGGGATGGAAGAAATGTGGTGGTTATGACACCCACTGCAAGTGGCAAGACCCTTGTCTACAACATCCCTGTCATAGAGAGTATACTTGAAGATAGCTCCACCCATGCCCTCTACATATTCCCCTTGAAGGGGCTCGAGCAGGACCAGCTCTCTCTTCTCGAGGAGTTTCAATCCCTGCTTTCGGTTGAAGACCTCTGTGCCATATACGACGGAGATACCTCTTCTTACAGACGCAAGAAGATACGCCTCAAGCCACCCAACATAGTGCTTACAAACCCCGACATGCTTCACCTTGCCATTCTACCCTTTCACGACCGATGGGAAGGATTCTTCAGAGGGCTTCGCTATGTGGTCATAGACGAGATACACACCTACCGCGGGGTGCTGGGTTCACACATGGCTCAAATCATAAGAAGGCTACAGAGGATATGCAACCTCTACGGCTCCTCCCCCCTGTTCATACACCTTTCTGCAACGATTGCCAACCCTGTTGAGCTCTCCGAGATGCTTACAGGGCTCCCATTTAACCTCGTCTGTAAAAGTGGTGCTCCTCAGGGTAAACGCCACTTTCTGTTTATAGACCCTGCCATGGACACAAGCCCCTACACACTTACGGTAAGGATTCTCTCGGAGGCACTCAAAGAGGACTTCCGAACCATAGTGTTCACGAAGGCAAGAAAGGTTACAGAGCTCATATACCGCTGGCTCAAAGAGAGCGCACCCCACCTTGCAGACAGGGTGAGTGCCTACAGGGCGGGCTTTCTTCCAGAGGAAAGAAGGCTCATAGAACAAGCCCTCTTCGATGGCACACTGGAGGGTGTTATAACCACAAGTGCCCTTGAGCTCGGTGTGGACATAGGTGGGCTTGATGTATGTGTGCTCACAGGCTATCCCGGCACCATAAGTGCTACATGGCAGAGAAGTGGCAGGGCAGGCCGCAGCGGAAGAACCTCTCTTACAGTGCTCATTGCCCTTGAGGATGCACTCGACAAGTACTTCATGCGCCATCCAGAGGAATTCTTCG
>DRQE01000156.1 GCA_011371515.1 Deltaproteobacteria bacterium | reverse complement strand
GAGGTGAAGTTTAACCCATGGCAAACGAAGTAACCACAGCAGCCACATCGGCAGGAGAGCTCGTGGCTGCAGAGATAGTATCAAGGCTTGTGATAGATGCAGCCTATGCAGAAAGCGTTATGCCACCGCTCGTGAGGGTTGCAGACATATCAGGGGAGTCCACCCTTACGGTGGAGTTCCCAAAGTGGCCCCTTCTTGAGGCAGCAGACCTTACAGAGGGTGTGGATGCCACAAACACTGCGGTTAATACCTCCTCTGTAAGTGTTACCGCCGATGAGGCAGGCATAATGATAACCGTTACGGACATGCTGCTATCGAGTGCAAGCCTTGGTGGGCTCGAGCCCTATGCGATGGAGCTGGGAAAGGCTCTTGCAAACAAGATAGACAGGGACCTTCTGCAGGAGGTGGGTGATTTTACCAGCTCTGCCGGCACAAGCGGGGCAGACATGACAGAGGCAGACTTTCTCGAGGCGATATACCTTCTTGAAGCGGGCAATGCACAGGCACCATTCGTTGCAGTGCTTCATCCGATCCAGATACACGACCTTCGCCGTGCCATAGCCACATCAGGGGGAGCCGTGTGGGGTGGACCCACAGCTCCAGCAGAGGACCTCGGCTCCCTCGGAAGCCTCTACGGAGTGGACATCTTCCGCAGCACCAACTGTGCAGAGGTCAATGTGGATGCCACAACAGGACTGCCACAGGACCGTCAGGGCGTGATGATGCCCATGGGTAACCAGAGCGGGCTCGCCTTCGTGCTCAAGCAGACGGCAAGAACAGAGCTACAGCGCGATGCATCACTGAGGGCTACAGAGATAGTGGTAACCGCAATCTACGGTGACGAGTGCGTAAACCCCGATGCCTCGGGCGGAGTTGCCATAATAACAGACCACGAATAGAACAGGCCGTGGGGAGGGCGCCCTTTTATGCCCTCTCCACATACTTTAACGAAGAGAGGTGCACAATGGGTACAGAGAGGATAGCTTCTTCAATGCTCGAAAGGGGCTATGAGCCGCTCTCTGTGGGCAGGCACGCAAGCATAGGGTTCAGAAAAAGTCTCAAAAGGGCTTCCATACCTCTTAAAGAGCCCATCTGGTTTGACACGGGTTGCAGGATGAGGGCACTCGACGAAGATGGCAACCCCACGACCATAACCCGCACGGTATGTGCCCACACAGAAGAGGATGTGGAGGAGTTCAAAAAGAAGGGCTGGAAGCCTGTGGAAAGGGGGTAGTGGGCCTCTATGGAGCCAAGAGAAAGGGTTGAAAGACTCGTTGGAAGGATGTACCAGCACCATCTTAAGACGACAGGTGGGCTGCCCACAGGAGAGCTTAAAAGGAGTATGGAAAAGAAGGCTCAAATGGTAGCCCACAGGGCAGAGAGCAAACACAAAAGGGGCACCGGAAGATGGAGATAAAGGTATTAAGAGAGAGACAGAAAAAGCCAAGGTTTCTTAAAGACCACCCATCCACGCTGACACTCTACATACACGAAGACGAGGGGCGTATTGTACCCCAGTGGGCAAGGCTTACGGTATATAGACCCAGAGGGCAGGAAAAGCTCATAGACAGCGCAGACATGACCATAGCACAGGATGGGCTCTTAAGCTATGAGCTTACAGCCGCAGACAACAGCCAGACCGGTGAGAACTACAGGGCTATCATTGAATACTCCAACGGCACATACACAGGGGCGGTGATACTCTTCTACGATGTGGTCCTCAACAGACCTGCCATAGTTATAACCCACGAGGACCTTGTGGCAGAACTACCACAGCTTTCAGAGGGTGGCTGGCGACATACGGGCACTGCCGAGGATGGAAGCACAACGACCATAGTGGACGGTGCCTTGAAGGGCTATCCCGAGGGCTACTTTACGGGTGGCATGGCACATCTGGTTGACAGGGACGAGACCGTAAAGATACTGGGGTTCGACCCTGAAAGTGGCACGGTTACCACCGAGCCCCTCGGCTCCTCTGTGACGAGTGGAGAACGATACATACTTATACGCACCTTCGAAAGAGAGATAGAGCGAGCCTTCGAGAAACTTGAGGACAGACTCCTCAGGGCAGGCATAAAGCCCCACCTTGTTATGGACCCCGTGGATGTAAGAGAACTCCATCTTTATCTTTCGGTGGCAGAGGTCTGTAAGGGGCTCAGCTCTGGAAAGGATGACTTCTGGTGGCACCTGTGGAAGGAATACGAAAGATGGGCAGAAAGGCTCTTCGAGACCACCACACTCAAGTACGACAGAAGCCGTAACGGCTACATAAGCGGCTCTGAAGAGGTAACCCGAATAAACATAATAAAGGCTGTAAGGGAATGAGTATAACCATACACGAGATAACGAGAAATCTTCTCAACATCCTTGAAAAAGAGGGGTTAAGAATACACCATGGCGGGGTTGACAAGCCCCCGCACACTCCTGCAGGGGTGCCTCTGGTGGAGGTTTTATACCTTGGTGAGGGTTTTGGCTTCAACCACGGAGAAGGACCTATCTACAGTGTGGCAGAGTTTGTCCTGAAGATAGCCTTGAGGGAGAAGCCAACAGAGGAGTCCATGGTAACGCTACAGAGCTGGGTGCACAGGATAAGGGAAGCTGTCAGTCCTTCCTCGCTAAATGTTGGCAGTCTTTCTGCAACAAGGCAGGTTTTGAGGGTGGAGACAAAGGAGGTAAAGGTGGACCACTCGGATGGGTGCTGGGTGGTCAGGTATCGGCTGGCGATAAGATACAGGGTTTAACCCCCAAGGAGGTTTTCAAACCATGGGTGAGAGCAGGTTTTATCTTGCAATAGGTGAGGAGGCATCAAGGGGTACTGCCGAGACCACCACGGTTGGTTTCGTGCCCCTTCTTTCGGGCAGGCTGCCTTCGGTGGAGTTCGACGAGGCACCTGTATCAGAGTTCAGGGGAGAGAGTAGCCTTCTGGGTCCTGCAGCATGGGTTCGTAAGAGGAGAAGCTGGCAGGCAACCCTTGAGCTACCCTTCTACACAGAGGCAGGGGGTGAGCCCCGTATGATGGGAACCCTTCTGAAACACCTTTTCGGAAAGGCTGTGTCCCTGCAGAAGGGCCTGACCACTGCCTACGGTCACATGCTCTATCCATCGGCAAGGATGTATGAAGAAGGAAGTGGTGAGCTTGAGGACAGAGCACTCACCCTCAACTATAACCTCAACGAAGGTGAGACTATAAGGAATTATCCCTATGTGGGCGGAAGGGTTGTGTCGGTGGGCTTTGAGCAGACACCGGGCGAGCCACTTAAACTTACGGCAGAGCTTACAGGCCAGTTCAGGGATACACCTGCTGTGGCATTACAGAGTCCTGTCTTTCCTTCCGATGCCCTGAGGTGCGACTATACAACCTTAAGGCTCTACACTGGCAGCGTCTTGAGAGAGGGCACAGCCCCTGACTTTACGGACATAACCCCTGACACTACGGCCACGAGGATAAAGCCCGACAGGCTTTCCATAAAGATAGACAGCGGTAAGGAGGATGTCTTAAGGCTTTCAGGGCTCGACTATCCTGACAGAACGAGGCTTGGAAGATTCACAGTGGAGGTTGAGCTAACCCTCGATTGGGAAGACCCACAGACGGGTTTTTCAAGCGTTCAGGAGTTCAACAGCTGGCTTTCTGGCACGGAGACCACAAACCTTCTATGTGTGTGGGATACAGGCACAGAGGCAGCCACAGGATACAACCACAAACTCGTGGTAGACATACCAAGGCTCGTGCGTGTGGGTGGAGAGCCAGAGTACACCCACGAGAAAGAGCCCACCATAACACTTAAATATCAGGCACTCTACGACGATACGGCTGGCTACACCATAGGCTGTCTTCTTCAGAATACAGCCCAGAGCCTTTAAGAGGAGGTAAAAGCATGGCAATAGTGAGTTTCGATAAAGACACCACGGTAGAGTACATACCAGAATACGCCGGAAACCGTGATAGCGACAGCCCCTGTGTGGTAAGACTCAGGTTCGTGCCCTACTCGAAGGTGCGCCATTATGCAAGGCTTCTTCAGGCAAGAACTCATGGGGTTACAGACCCTGAAAGGGTCTTTGAGATTGCCCAAGAGATTCAGAAAAAGGAGTTTGTTGAAAGCGTGGAGAGTATCTCTGGTTTCTATGTGGGTGAAAGAGAGGTAAGGGAGCCCGAGGAGTTCTACGATGTGGCACCGGCAAGGCTTGTCTACGAGATACTCGAGGCAATGGAGGACCAGCAGAAACTTCTTGAGGGCCAGCGAAAAAACTGAGGGCGGGCTTCCGTTATCTCAAGTTCATTGCAGAGGGCGGAAGCCCATTCGACTGTGCAAACTGCAACCCCATGGACCGCAGGAAGAGAAACTGTGCCAACCTGCTTTCCCTTACCGAGGAGGCAAGGGCTGTAGAGGGCTACACAGAAGAGGTCGTAGAAGAGCTTGAAAAGAAAGGGGCAGAGAAAGTCCTCGTGCTGGAAGGTTTAAGGCTTTATGAGTGTCCAGTAAGCTACATAACAGAGGATACATGGGAGATAGTACAGATGATAAGGCTTCTGGAACATACCGGAAGGCTTCCACTCAGCGGTGGCTGGGCAGACCAGCCCTACTGGTTCGTTGAAGCCTATGGAATATACCTTGAGGAGTGTGAGAGATGGCAGAGGATAGAGCAGTAGTGGCGGCAAGCCTTGGTGAGCTCAAAAGGGTGATTGAAAGGCTCGATACAACACTTTCAGGGCTTACGCATGGGAGAGAAGCTGGTGGCAGTATGGGTGAGGACTCTCTTCAGAGGAGCATACAGAGGACAGAGCTTGAGATAGCCCTGTCGAAAAGGCGGCTTGAGCAGGCAAGGGCAGAGCGGGACCTTAAGATACGGTACTCACAGGATACCTTTAGCTACATGGGTGGGCTCATGCGCTCGCTTTATAAAATTACGGGTTCCCACAGCAGAAAGCTCTTCTCACTTCTTAAGACATTCAACATTGCGCAGGCACTTATGGATACCTATACTGCCTTCAACCGCACCCTTGCCTCTGTTCCCTATCCCTTCAACCTTGCAGCAGCGGCAGCTGTCATGGCACAGGGGCTTGCAAGGGTTCAGCAGATAAGAGCCACCACTCCCGGTGGCGGAGGTGGCAGCAGCAGAGGTGCAGGTGGGCTTGCCTCTACGGGATTCTTGAAAGCTCCACAGGTTGTGTCTGCTGCAAGTGGCAAGCTGCAGCCCCAGATAACCATACAGATACAGAACCCCATTACAGGCTCTGAAGAAGAGTGGGAGCGGCTCGCAGAAGAGAGGATTGCACCAGCCATAAAGCGGGTGGTGGATAGAAATGTGGAGGTAATCTAAAGAGGAGGTCCTTCAAAGATGCCAGACCAGAGGATTCAATACACAGAGGAGCTCGTGGGTGCAGGGCACCCCACAAAGCCCGATACCCTGAACCGTCTGGTGCTCGTTGAACACAACAACGACGGCACCCACAAAGAGTACAACGCCGTTGCCTATCTATCAGCCGCACAGAGCCTTGCCAACGTTACATGGACGAAGATAGCCTTCGACACGGTGATGGTAAACAACGGTAACGGTTTTGATACTGCAAACAACCGCTTCGTTGCACCTGTAGATGGCAGGTACCTTGTAAGCCTCGTGGTGCGCACCGATGGATGGAGTAACGACGGGTTCATGCTCATAAGGGTTGTAAAGAACGGCTCTATAATCTACTACGGACCCGGCAACAGCAAACTGCCCGGAACGAGTGGGCTGGGCGATGCCCTCTGTGGCATCGTGGAGCTTGCCGCAGGCGATGTGCTCGAGTTCAACACATACAGGGACAACAGCCTCGATACCATAAATATATCAGGCGGTATTGCAGGCACAATGGTCTCTATAACCAAGGTATAGGAGGCAAGAGAGATGGAACTCGACAAGGCAATAGGAGAGCTCTTTCCACAGGCAGTGGCCGGTGTGGACTTCGTCCTCGAGGACGAAGGCAAGGGACCATACATAAAGGAATGGAACCTCAAGGATGTGAACGGTAACCCCATCCCCCGACCGACACAGGCAGAGCTCGAGAGCGCCTACCAGAGCTATCTGGAGAGGAAGGCACTCACCGAGTATCGAATCAAGCGGGCACGGGAGTATCCATCGCTTGGTGACCAGCTCGATTGTATGTGGAAGGCGCTAAGAAGTATGGGGCTTACCTCGGACCCGCTGAAGGACGCCAATACTCCCGAAGGTATGCTTGCAAGGATAGAAGAGGTAAAGGCAAAGTACCCAAAGCCGTAAGGTAGGAGAAGATGTGGGACAAGATAAAGCTTTTCTATAAGAACATTCCAGCCACAGAGGGCTCACTCTTTTATACCGATGAGGAGGCCTCGGGCTATCCTATAGGGAACCTTGTCGACTGGAGTGAAGCCACCCTCTGGCGTGGCACAACGGAAAGACCCCTTTACCTTTACTGTGAGGCAGCCCAGAGTATGACCGCAGACTACTTAATCCTCTACGGGCACAACTTGAAGAGTGCTGGTAGCGCAAGTGTGGTCTTACAAAAGGGGCAGGGTGCCATTGCCGATGGCACCTACCTTGCCGACGGCTCTGCCGTTGCAAACGGCACAGGCGGATATACGGACCTTCACACACCCGTAACCCCACAGGACGACGGAACCCCTGTTCTTGCAGAGTTCAATGCCACCAGTGGCAAGTACTTTCGCCTGAAGATAGATGGCCACAGCCAGCCCCCACAGGCAGCCCTGTTGAGCTTTGGTGAGAAGACCACACTTGGCTATGCCACAGGTGGGTTCGACCCATACGAGGAAAAGATAGAAGCATCGAGGGTGGTATCCAGAACGGGCTACTTACTTGGCATATACGAGCGCTACAGGGAGCGCCGTTTGAAACTTACCTTCGACTACATGAATGAAACCACCTACCAGTCCATAAGAGAGTGGTGGAAGAACCACGGGCTTAAGAACCTCTTCGTTGGCTGGAATACAGGGGACCATCCAGAGGATGTATATCTTATGAGGCCCGAGCAGGAACTTTCAGCCCCATTCATAGAGGGTGGGCTTTACAGACGAGTAACCTTGAGTTTCAGAGGCAGAGGATGATAGCACTTACAGACAGGTTCAAAGAGGTAAACGCCCTGCTTGAGAAGGTGCCTTCCTACATAGCCCTTTTTGAATCGAAGGACACCTTGAGGGCTGAGTGTTCCACCAGTTCTGACTGGCAGTCACACAAGGGTGCACAGAGTGTGGACGTAACGAGTTCACCGGGCAGTGTGCTACTCAATCGTCCCGGTGGGATACAGCAGAGTGATTCCAGTGCAGGGGATGTGATAATTCAGGATGGCACAGGCAACAGACAACCCCTGTGGCAGAGCTTTGCCGCCCCTGACAATACAGCCCTGAACAGGGTTGCCTTCCTCATGGAGGGACAGGCAAGTGCAGGTGAGGACGCTGCCTGTGAGGTGTACGATGCGAACATGAACTATCTCGGCAGTGTATTGAAAAACCTTCCCGACGACATAGACATACAGCACCTGTGGGTGGAGTTCGACTTTTCGGGGCTCAACATACAGCTTGCCTCGGGTGCCACTTACTGGCTCAGGCTCATAACAGACCTCGATGTGCCCTCAGCCATCATAAAGGTTGCCTACTCTTCGAGTAATCCCTACACGGGCGGAGAGATGTATCTTGGAAGCGTGGGCACAGGCTCTACAGACGATGCCTGTTTCTATGTAACCTTCAAGTATGCCCAGAGTGGCTACATAGTAACGAAGACGCTGGACCTCGGCAAGAGCCCAACGGTGGACGGAGAGTGGGTCTTCGAGGACACAGTACCCATAAACACCTCCATAACCTACACCGCATGGGCATCGGACACAGGGGCGTTCAGTGGCGAGGAGGTCTATCTTGGCACCATAGAGGATGGAGACCCCATAACCGTAAGAAAGCGCTACTACAGGGTGAAGGCAGAGTTGTCCACAGAGGACCTATCCATAACCCCCGAGCTCCATTCTGTTGCAGCCTACTTTCCCTTCTTCGTAAAGTTTGCAAGCCATCTTTCCGCAGGCTACGAGCCTGTGATAATGGGTATATCCTCGCTCGAGGCAAGCATACATCCCTTCAAGCCCTCGACCATAGGCACGATAAGTATGAGGCTTGCAAGGACCCCTTCCACAGAGGACTACATGACAGGGCACAACCCTGTGGGTAAAAGGGTAGTGGTGAAGGCAGGCTTCATCCACGAGGGGCTTACGGAAGATGACTACATGCTCTATTACACGGGTATCATAGACCGCTACAGGCTCGATGGTGAAGGGGTGTTCGTGGTAAACCTCAAGGACCCCACGACGAGCTGGAAGGAGAAGATACCCAAAAAGTGGGAGAGCACGGCAGACGACATCTCATGGGGCGGGGTGCATCCTGTAGACTGTATGCTCGACATACTCGAGCGTATAGGGGTGAGAGGGGCAGAGATAGAGAAGACCTCTTTCAGCGGGGTGAAGGCGGCTCTACCCGGCTGGACCGTATCGAGGACCCTTACGGGCAACACCTACGAGGCAGATAGACTTCTCGAGGAATTGAGGCTTCTTACCACAACCCAGTTCATACCCCGTGGTGATGGGAAGATAAGGCTCAAGCTCTACGACTCAGAGGAAAGCCCTGTTGCAGAGTTTACAGACCAGAATCTTGTAAATATAGGCTGGGATGCCAATGCAGAGGCACTTTTGAACGAGCTTTATGTGTATTACGACTGGACTGGCTCTGGAGACGAGCTGAGCAGCTTTCAGCGCCTCTACATATTGGTTGATGCAACGAGCGAGAAGGACTGGGGCCCGAGGAAGAAGGAGATAAAGGACAGGTGGACACAGGCTGGTAATGGATGGCAGACACAACAGATGGCACAGAAGATAATCCAGAGGTTTTCTAAGAAACCAGCCTTGCTTGAGGTGGAGGTGGACCGCAGTTTCCTGTGGCTCGAGGTGGGCGACATGGTGAGTGTTACGAGCACTCTTCCACCGGGCGGGTTGACACAGAAGAAGTTTCAGATTATAAGAAAGAATCTTGACTTTTCCAAAGAGACTGTGCGGTTAAGACTACTTGAGGTGTAAAAAGATGACGGAATTTGATAAAATCTCACACGCCATAGGTAGAATAGAGGGCAAGCTCGATGCCATAGAGGAGGCTCAGCGCGCCCAGTGGGCAAAACTTGAGCAGATAGAAGAGACCCTTACAGCCCACAGGCTCAAGATGGCAGGGCTTGCCAGCGGTGTTTCTGCCGTTGTCACGACCCTCTGGCAGTGGTTCAGGGGTAACCATTGAAGGAGGTTTAGCATATGGTGGAGGAGAAACTCATAAAACTCCTTATAACCCACGAGGGCTTGAGGCTCAAGCCCTACAGGGATACCCGCGGCAAGCTCACCATAGGGGTGGGCAGAAACCTTGACGATGTGGGTATAACGGAAGATGAGGCACTCTATCTTTTGAAGAACGACATAAAGCGGGTGCTTGATTTTCTTAAGGAAAGACTGCCTTACTGGAATGGGCTCACAGAGACGAGGAAGATGGCACTGGTGGATATGTGCTTCAATCTCGGTCCCGGTGGTTTTCTTTCTTTCAAGAAGATGCTCCGTGCACTCGAAAGGGGGGATTACGAACAGGCAGCAAGAGAGATGCTCGATAGCCGCTGGGCTCGTCAGGTGGGCAGAAGGGCAGAAGAGCTCGCAGAGATGATGAGGGAGGGCTAAAGAGTTAAAAGAACCACAGAGGGAGGTTTTCCCCGTTATGAACCCTGTTGGAGCAATAGTAAAAAATACGGTGGGTCGCCTTATCGACAGGCTTGCAGACCGCTACCTTCCTTCTTCAATGAGTGAAAAGGAAAAAGAAGAGTTCAGACTTAAGGGTAGAGAGCTCGCCCTGAAAGAGCTTGAACAGGATATAAGGCTCATAGAGGCGGTGAACCAGACCATGCGGGCTGAAGCAAGGAGCGAGCACTTTCTTCAATGGAGCTGGCGCCCTGTGGTGGGTTTTACATTCAGTCTGGTAATAATAAACAACTATGTGCTGCTTCCCTACTTCGAACCACTGGGGCTCAAGCCCGTAGATATTCCAGCCCATCTGTGGAACGCCATGCTACTTATACTGGGTATTGCCGCTGGCACCAGAGGCCTTGAAAAGTGGCAGAGAGAAAAGGGCAGGGGATAGAACCACAGAAGCTCTCTTACAATTCTGGCCTCCAAGGAGGCTGTCTCTGTAGCCCCTTCGGTCCAGATTGACCTTGCAAGTCCTGCTGTATATAATATCTACATGAACGCCTTCTACCCCATGGGAAAGATTCTCATAGTGCTGGGACTCGTGCTGGTGGGCATAGGGCTTCTTATTACGCTCGCCCCAAAGATACCCTACCTTGGAAGACTGCCCGGAGATATATACTACAAGAGGGATAACTTCGTATTCTACTTTCCTCTTGGAACATCCATACTGATAAGCATCATACTCTCACTTCTTCTTTACCTGTTTACCCGTAAATAGGTGTTGCAAAAATGAGAATAGACTGGAAAAAGTGTTGTTTTTTTGATACATTGTGAGGTGTAACATCTCTGGTGGCTGTTTTGTAAGTGCTTTATTTTGCTGGAAAAATGTATTATGGTATGACTCTTGCATGTAGAAAATAAGTGCTATGGTATGTCAAACTACTGTAAATAAGGTTATAGAGTTTGGTGGCAGGGGGCTCCACACGGGTTCTGCTGTAAGGGTAAGGATTCTGCCTGCCCAAGAGAACACGGGTATAGTGTTCGTAAGGAAGGACCTTGAAGGTGAGCCTTCCATACCTGCCACTGTGGACAATGTGGTGGATACAAGCTATGCCACCACCATAGGGGCTGGTAGTGCGCGGATGTCCACTATAGAGCACCTTATGGCAGCCTTCTATGCACTTGGTGTGGACAACGCGGTGGTTGAGGTATGGGGACCAGAGCTTCCCATACTCGATGGAAGTGCCGCCATGTTCGTTGAGTTCATAGAGAGGGCAGGCATAAGGAGGCTGGATGCAGCCAGAAAGATAGTGGTTATAACCAGACCCATCAAGATAAAGGAAGGGGGAAGGTTTATAGCCCTTCTTCCACCAGAAGAGTGTGGCGGGCTGAAGATAGACTACAGCATGGACTTCTATTACTCATACCTTGAGACCCAGTCCATAAGCATAAGGCTTTCGCCTGTGGAGTTCAAAAAGAGTCTTTCCCGTGCAAAGACGTTTGGCTTTCTGAACGATGTCCAGATGCTGCGCGAGAATGGGCTTGCCATGGGTGGAGGGCTTGATAATGCCATAGTGATAGGCGAGGAGGACATCATAAACAAGGAAATCATGCGCTATGAGGACGAGTTTGTAAGACACAAGGTGCTTGATCTCATAGGAGACCTCGCCCTTCTTGGCGTAAGGCTCTGTGCACGGGTGGAGGGCTACAGGGCAGGCCATTATCTTAACTACAGACTTGCAAAGAAGTTCCTTAAAAAGAAGGACTGCTGGGAAGAGATAAGCCCCGAAAGGGAGAACTCCAGAGAAGGGCTTCCTGCCTTCGTTCTCAAAGAGAGTTTTCTTTCGGTTTGAAAGCCTCATTTTTCCTTCCAAAATTGCAAAAATCCATCTGCTGTGGTAGACTTCTAAGGTATGAAGGGTAATCTAATATTTCTGCTTCATGCCCACCTTCCCTATGTGCTGTCCCACGGAAGGTGGCCCCATGGAGTGGACTGGCTGAACGAGGCGTGTGCAGAGACATACATACCCCTTTTAAACCTCTTTGAAGACCTCTCTCGGGAGGGCTACCAGCCACATGTAACGCTGAGTCTCTCTCCCACGGTGTGTGAGATGCTCTCACAGGAGGAGTTTGCAGAGGGGTTCGAAAGGTATCTTTCCGAAAGGATACTTGCCTCTGAAAAGGAACTGAGGGTCCTCTCCACAGAAGACCCCCTCTATGGGCTCGCCATGATGTGGCTTGAGTTCTACACCTCCATACACAGAGACTTTAGAGACAGATACCACCGTGACCTCCTTTCAGCCTTCAGGGGGCTGCAGGATTCAGGCTCCATAGAGCTCGTTACCACCTGTGCAACCCATGGCTACCTGCCGCTTCTGTCAGACGATGGCAGCATAAGGCTTCAGATAAGAGAGGCGGTGAAGACCCACAGGAAATACTTCGGCAGACCCCCTGCAGGCATGTGGCTTCCAGAATGTGCCTACAGACCAGAGGGTATGTGGCAGAACCCTGTCACAGGTGCAACCCGCAGGAGGAAAGGTATAGAGCAGTTTCTCGAAGAGGAGGGGATAAAGTATATATTTGTCGATACCCACATGACGACAGGGGCAAATTCTATATCTTATGCTGCCTTATGGAATAAAATTGATACTGAGTATAATGTTGTGGAGGCAGGTTCTGTAAGGTCTCCCTACAGGGTTTTCGCCCTTGGTGGAACGGCTGTAAGGGTATTTACGAGGGATCCGAGCACAGGGGTTCGGGTCTGGAGTGCCCGGTGGGGCTATCCCGGTGATGGAGCCTATCTTGAGTTTCACAAAAAGAGTTTTCCCGCAGGGCTCAGATACTGGAGGGTTACAGACCGTGAGTGCGGACTTGCTGGAAAAAAACTCTACAACCCCGATGAGGCGGCAAAGAGGGTAGAAGAACATGCAAGAAACTTCGTAGAGCTTGTTGAAAGGGTTGCATCAGATTACTTCAGGCATACGGGCATACCAGCGGTGATTGCCGCACCATACGATGCAGAGCTATTTGGCCACTGGTGGTATGAGGGTCCACAGTGGCTGCGTGGTGTCATAAAGGGGCTTTACAGATGTGGTGAGGTGCTTCCCGTAACGGCAGGAACATACATAGAGGGGACAGACCCTGCAGCAGGGGTAGAGATTCCTGAAGGTAGCTGGGGAGATGGTGGAGACCACAAGGTATGGTTCAACGAGCAGACAAGGTGGATATGGCGCTCTATCTATGCGGCTGAGTCTGTTATGAGAAGGGTCTGCGAGCTATCTCATGGAAAAAGAGATGGAACCACGGAAAGGATACTCGGGCAGATGGCAAGGGAACTGCTTCTTCTCGAATCATCTGACTGGCCCTTTCTTGTAACCACAGGCACTGCAAAGGACTACGCAGAAGAGCGGGTGCAGAAACACCTTGAAGACTTCAAAAGACTCGGGGTAATACTCGAAAGATACCTTGAAGAGGGTGCTATAGGTGAGGAAGAAGAGGGCTTCATAGCCACCCTTGAGGAAAGGGACAACATCTTTCCAGACATAGATGTATCAAACTTCGAGGAGATGTAGATGGAAGAGAAGGTTACCGAAAACCTTGTGCTCGAGGACAACACCCGTGCACTCATCCTTTTTGGCAAGGGAGGGGAAAACCTTAAGAAACTCTCCCAGAGGCTTGGTATAGGGGTCCACAACAGGGGCAACATGGTAATCTTTGAGGGAGAAAAAGATAAGGTGGAGGTGGCAGAAAAGCTCCTTCGTGAGCTATACGAACTGATAGGAAGAGGCTATACCTTCTCTCCACCTGACATGGATTATGCCCTGAGGATTCTTCTTTCAGACAGGACAGTGCACCTTTCAGATGTGTTCATGGATACAATCTACATATCCTACCGTAAGAAACAGATAGTGCCCAAAAGCCTTGCACAAAAGCTCTACATAGATTACATAAGGGAATACGACATGGTGTTCGGCATAGGGCCTGCTGGCACCGGAAAGACCTACCTTGCGATGGCAGCAGCGGTGGCAAGCCTTGCAGAAAAGGAGGTGGAAAGGATAATCCTTACCAGACCTGCCGTTGAGGCAGGTGAAAAGCTGGGGTTTCTGCCGGGCGATATTGCCTCAAAGGTCGATCCATACTTAAGGCCCCTTTACGATGCGCTTCACGACATGATGGACTTTGAGGACGCAAGAAGACTTCTTGAAAGGGGCGTTATAGAGGTTGCCCCCCTTGCATTCATGAGGGGTAGAACACTTAACGACTCCTTCATAATACTCGACGAGGCACAGAACACAACGGTTGAGCAGATGAAGATGTTTCTAACACGGCTTGGGTTCAACTCGAAGGCAGTCATAACAGGAGATGTCACCCAGATTGACCTGCCCCTTGCAAGGCCATCAGGGCTTGTTGAGGCGCAGAGGATTCTCAAAGGCATAGAGGGTATAAGGTTCGTATACTTTACAGAAGCGGATGTGGTAAGACACCCCCTCGTGCAGGAGGTCATAAGGGCATTCGAGAGGGCAGAAAGGAAGAAAGAGGATGCCGAAAAAGAGGGCACCGAAGATATGGATACAGAGTAGGGTAGGGCTCAAAAGGGGCAAAAGAAAGATAAAAGAGATGTGTAAAGAGGTTCTAAAAGCCCTCGGGCTCGATGGTGTGGAGTTGAGCCTTCTTCTTACCGACGACGAGGAGATAAGGAAACTCAACCGTACCTACAGGCAGAAAGACAAAGCCACCGATGTCTTGAGCTTTCCCATGGATGAAGAAGTGCTTGGAGATGTGGTAATATCCATCGAGAGGGCACAG
>DRQE01000155.1 GCA_011371515.1 Deltaproteobacteria bacterium | reverse complement strand
ATTTCTCATCTACAGAAGGGGCGGAAAAGATGTTAATATAGAGGACGGCTGTTCCACAGAAGACGGCAGGATATGGGGCACATACATACATGGGCTGTTCGATAACACAGGGCTGAGAAGGGCACTCATAGAAAGGGTAAAGATGGAGAAAGGTCTACCAACAGGCGAGTTCCACAGCTCAACAGAATATTCGGCAAAAAGGGAGGAAGGCTATAGAAGGCTTGCAGAGTGGGTGAGAAAGAGCCTTAAGATGGATATTATCTATCAGATGATGGGGCTCGATACTTCAACAAGGAGGATAGGGGCAGGAAGATGAAAAAGAAGGGTGTACTTCTCGTTGCTCATGGAAGCAGAAAAGAAGAGGCAAACAGAGAGCTATTCAGCCATCTTGAAAGACTCAGACAGTACTTCGGGCACTTTCCTATGGAGGCAGGCTTCATGGAGCTTGCAAGCCCCACGATAGATGAGGCAGTAAGGGCTCTCGTAGAGCAGGGTGTAAAAGAGGTGGTGGTGCTGCCATACTTTCTATTTAAAGGAATGCATACAACAAAGGATATTCCAGAGATGGTAAGGGAGTCCGTAAATAGATACAATAGCTCTGCAGATGTAAGACTTCTTGAACCCGTAGGAGCACACCCACTCATGTTCGATATACTCAGAGAAGAACTCCATGCAGAACTCTCGCCTTCTGCTACAATAAAGGATGTGGCTCCAGAGAGCATAGAGCAGGAGAGTATGCGGATAATAGATGGATACACGAGGGGCTGGCACATACCAGACAGGGTAAGACCAATAGTCAAGAGGGTCGTACACACAACAGGGGACTTTGAGTATCTCAAGACCCTCGTGTTCCATCCTGATGCCGTAAGGGCTGGTGTGGACGCCCTCAGGGGGGGGGCCACCATATATACCGATGTAACCATGGTGAAAAGTGGTATAAACAAGAGGTACGGGCACAGTGTGGTATGCGCACTGAACGAAGAAGGGGTAAAGGAGCTTGCAGAGCGTGAGGGTATCACAAGGGCTGCCGCCTCGATAAGAAGCCTTTCGGAAAGGCTCGATGGCAGTATCGTTGCCATAGGCAACGCGCCAACTGCGCTTCTTACTCTTATGGACATGGTAAAGAGCCGTATGGTCAGCCCTGCACTCATCGTTGGAACTCCTGTTGGGTTTGTAAACGCAAGGGAGGCAAAGCTCGTGCTCGAAGCCCTTGACACCGTTCCCTACATAACAAACCGTGGATTCAAAGGGGGCAGCACCGTTGCTGCCGCCATAGTGAATGCACTCATAAAGATGGCATTTGAGGAGTAAATCTTTAAGGAGGTAAGGCTATGAGAGAAGAGGTAAGAAGAGAGAGAAGTCTTTACACAGGTGTGGCACTTTCACTTTTTGTGCTTGCCTGTGCGTTTGCGATGGTGCTCATAGTGTATGGCGTGGACTCCGTAGCTCCCGGCGTGCACGATGCCTACCACGACTTTCGCCACACCATCGGCATGCCATGCCACTGATTAAAGGGAGGTGCAGTGCAAGATGAGACTCAAAGATGGGCTTTTAGCCGGCATTACAGGAGGCATTATATGGGGCATACTCGCACTGGCTGTAAATAGCATTACAGGTATATTCCCCTTTGAGCATCCCCTTCTGTACAACCTTGTAATGTTTGTAACAGGTGGTGCTATATTCGGCATAGTTACAGGAGGTCTTCTTGCTGCTGGCTGGAGCGTGCTCCCTGTGGAGTCAGCCATATTAAGGGCAACGGTTGTAAGTGTATTCGTATGGATGGTCTTAAGGGGTGGTGGGCTTGTGCTCTCGTACATGAACCCGTACAGGTATCACGCAGTATTCATCGAAGCAGTGCAGGGGCTCGTGCTCTCGATACTGCTTGGCGTGGTAGTTGGTATTGTTGTAAGATTCAGGCAAAAGCAACACCTTACGGCCTGATATGGGGTGCACCGTTGCATATACCACTGGCACATACACTGCAGGTGCGGTAAAGGGCGCACTGGTTGCGCTTATTCAGGGGACAAGACCCGAGTCTGTAACCGTAAGGCTGCCTGAAGGGGGCGAGGCAACCATACCTGTGGAAAGGCTCATCCTCACGGAGAATGCTGCCGAGTGCAGTGTGGTAAAGAAGTCTTATGAAAAGGACGATGTAACCCACAACCTTGAAATCACAGCAAGGGTTTCCTTCAGGGCAGACAAAGATATAATCATCAGGGCAGGCGATGGTATAGGGACTGTCAGAAAGAAGGGCCTGCCGGTGCCACCCGGAAGTCCTGCCATAAATCCCACACCAAGGCGTATGATAATAGAGGCTATAAGGGAGCTTACACAAAGAGGGGTGGATGTTCTGATATCTGCCCCCAAGGGTAGAGAGATAGCCCAGAAGACGTGGAATCCAAGGCTCGGCATAGAAGGGGGTATATCCATAATAGGCACTACAGGTATGATGAAGCCAAAGAGTGCCCCGGCATTTAAAGATAGTATTGTTTCCCAGCTCAAGGTTCTCAAAGAGGAGGGCATAAAGGAACTCATCATAACCCCGGGTAACATAAGTGAGAGGGCTGTTGTGGAACTGCTCAAAGACAGCATCCAGCCCGATAGAATCCTTCAGGCAGGTGATTTTCTCGGTTTTTCGCTTACAGAGGCTGTAAAGGTTACAGAGGATATAGTGGTTGCAGGGCATCCGGCAAAACTTGCAAAGCCCATAGAGGGCTACTTTCAGACCCATTACACCCGTTCACCCCATGCAAAAGACATGGTATTAAGGTTTCTGAGGGGAAGGATTCCCCCTTCTCTGTGGGACATCCTCAGCGGGCTTCCCACTGTGGAGGGTATAATACAGGCACTCAAGAAGGCAGACCGTCTTGCACCATTCTGTGAGCTGGCAGAACTCATAGAACTCAAGATAAAAGACTATCTTGGAAGAACCCAAGCGGTGCCAGTATTGCTTTTCGATATGGAAAGAACTCTTATAGGACTTTCGAAATCCGCAAAACAGTGGATAGAGAGAAGATCTACATAGTAGGCTGTGGGCCGGGGGCAAAGGATATGCTCACCCTGAGGGCACACTCTATTATAGAGCGTGCCACCGTATGCGTGGGGGCAGAAAGGCTTATCGAAGAGCTTAGGATAGACAGGAAAGACAGGAGGGTTCTCGTTCTAAAAGCCAATTATTCTCATGTACTGGAAGAGGCAGAAAAACTGTGGAAGGCAGGCGAAAGGGTTGTCTTTCTCGTGTCAGGAGATCCACTTCTGTATAGTTTTGGCACCATGGTGGTAGAACGATTTGGCAGAGACATCTGTGAGGTCATACCCGGTATAAGCTCTGTTCAGTATGCCTTTGCACAGCTCAAAGAGGGCTGGCAGCGTTACATGGTGGTTAGTCTTCACGGTAGAAAAAGGGCGGATGTAAGAAGACTCTTCGAAGAGGGTAGAGAGCTTGCAATACTTCTCGATAGCGAGCACAACCTTGGGTTTCTCAGGAAAGAACTCGAGGGCGTAGAGCTTAAAGGCTACAGATTCCATATAGCCACAAATCTTTCTCTACCTGACGAGAGGGTTGAAGAGATAACCCCCGAAGAGTTCGACAGGCTGGACACCCCTTCTTTGAGTATACTCATAGCAGGGAGAAAAGGGAATGGGTAGATTTTTTGGTATAGGGCTTGGTCCCGGTGAGCCAGAGCTTATAACACTTAAGGCTTACAGGGTGTTGCAGAGAGTGGATACAATATTTGTTCCACGGGCAGAGGGTAGAACAGATGCCGCAGCAGAACGAAT